>JBBQUI010000008.1:0-31183 GCA_038212575.1 Flavobacteriales bacterium | reverse complement strand
TAACAACCATCAACCATCAACCATCAACCATCAACCATCAACCATCAACCATCAACCATCAACCATCAACCATCAACCATCAACCATCAACCATCAACCATCAACCATCAACCATCAACCATCAACCATCAACCATCAACCAACTGCTTCTTTCCAATAAAATAAACCAAATAAACATACCGAATTACCAATGCCAACAACAACGGCAAAAGCCCAATAGCAAAAACCTGTACTCCCGTTAGCCAATGTATTGTCAAAAGAATCAGAAGGAGCAAGAGCATTAGTGTGTACCTTTTTAGTTTTTGGGAAACATTCTTTTTGGAAATTGCAAAAATCAACAAAATTGAAATTGGAAAGGCCCACAATAAATTGTAGTTGTAAGTTGTAGCGGTGTGATCTGTCGCGAACCAAAGCAGTAAAAGAAATATGCCAATAAGTCCTGTGAAAAAGAAAATGAAGAAATCCAAATAACGGCTCCGGGTATTTTTTTTGTAATCACGGTAGGTGATAAAAACAATTAAAAGCCCCAATATTCCCAATACAAACAACGGACTCAACAAGAAATTGTTTTCGGTTGGGGTAGGGGTGTTCTCAAAAAGAACGGTTGTTTGTTTCACTAAACTTTCCGAAGAACCATTTCTGTTTATAACTGCGTTTGCGGCTCCTTCATAAACATAATCGGGAAGAAATTGATACTCTATAGGTTTCGCTTTCTTGTCTATCACAGCGCCAAGGGCAACGTCTATCCCCAAACTTCCCCAAGAATTCGCTTGCAGGTTTTGCTGAATAAGCTGCCGGAACGTAAGTTCTTCTTTTATGTAATCTTCCTTGTATTCAAGCTTATTGCCAAGTACTATTTGGACCACATCACGGATTTTGGTAGCGCAATTGTCGAAAAAGAAATCGTATTTGTATTTTTTATTCTCTGGCCGTGCATTGTTCCAAAGAAAATCTGAGACAGCTTGTTTTTCAGTGTAGTTGAGGTTCAAAGTTTGTTCTTTAACCCAGCGATTTTGTGCTACATAGCTTTCAAAAAATGGTTGGTAATAACTTACACCTAACTGATAAAGTAGCTTTCCTTGCGCAAATTTGGTGTAGAAATTTGGTGTATTAAAATCATAGACTCCATAATTGAAAACCACATCAACCCCATTCAAACTATCCTGGATTCGAAACGCGCTGTGCCCAAACTTATCATAAAGCTCAGCCCCTGGACCAATAGTGATAATGCTTATTTCAGAAGTTTCGGATAACGGGACGAACTGTGCTTTTGCAGAAACACTTAGTAGTAATAGAAGAAGTAGAAATATATAATTTTTTACCACGAATACACGAATATTATTTTATTATCTATTTGGGCTCTATTTTTTAAGTCCAACTTTCAACCTCCAACTTCCAGCTTCCAGCATCCAACTTCCAACTTCCAGCTTCCAGCTTCCAACTTCCAACTTCCAACTTCCAGCTTCCAACCTCCAACTTCCAGCATCCAACTTCCAACTTCCAACTTCCAAGTTTTGCCGAATTATTGACCGTTTCAATTTCGATTTCAATTTCAATTTCGTTTTCGATTTCGATTTCGATTTCGATTTCAATTTCAATTTCAATCTTCTACCTAAAAATCTCCCAATCCAATTTCAGAGAAAAAACATTGGAATAAAGCGCTGCACTTTGGTCGCCAATATCGGTCAACGCATAATCCACTTGGATTCCTTTATATCTAAAACCCACACCTATATTCGGCTGAAAGCCTACAGAGTCACTTCCGTCCAATTGTTTTATATTTTGAAAATTGCCAACCCCACCGCGAACGTAAACCATATCAATATACGCAAATTCAAGTCCCAAGGAAGGGGTGATACTGGCAAAGGAAGTAGAAATAACATCGTTGGTTTCCGCAAAACGGAAGTTTAAGTCCACCTCGGCCAAGAGTGAAAAGTCGTATTGGTAAACAAATTTACGCGCCATTCCCAATTGTAACTTCGGAATAGTGATTTCAGTAGTTTCCGGCAATTCCTGATTTTGGCCTTCCACTGCGCCTTGTATTTCGGCGAACTTTTTTTCGTCTATGCTCCAAGCGTTGAAGGTAGTGGTAATATCTCTCGCCATCAACCCGAACATCCACTTGTCACTTCTAAACTGAATACCAGCATCCAGTCCAAATCCCCAAGAGGAGGCAAAATCGCCAATAACGCGGCGGATTACTTTGGCATTAACACCATAGTTTAAGCCATCCAACGGCAGTCTTCGTGCGTATGAAAAGGTAAAGCCATAATCTGCAGTTGAAAATTTAGTAATCTTACTATAATTAGGTTGTCCATTTTCCTCAATAAGTTGTGTAGTGTTCAATATATCATCCACCCCAAAACGGATTACCGAAAGACCAACGGCACTTTTATCGTCAAGAGGCATTGCAAAAGCAGCGTAATCATAGTTCGCAATGTTTGCAAAATAGGAGGCGTGCATCAAAGATATTTGTTTGTCTTCAAGATTTACCAAACCCGCTGGATTCCAATACCCTGAATTTACATCGGCAGAAGAAGCCACAACGGCATTGCTCATCCCAAAAGCGGCGGCATCTACACCTATGTTCATAAATTCGTTGGAATATTTACGAACGGTCTGTGCACTCAGCGTAGCCGAAACAAGGAGTAAAAGGAGTAAAATTTTCTCTTTCAAGCTTAAAATTTTGGACAAATATGGCACTATTTTACAGAATAGTAAACTTTAAATTTATGCACATATTGTGTTTTGATAGCATTGGACGGAAATACTTTGTTATTTTTACAATGAATCTTAATATATAGTAAAAAATCTGGCTTTTTAAGGCCCCTCCCCTTCGAAATGCCTCCGACGAAAGAGTTACGAACGAGAGGAAGACAAGGCTGGGAGAGCCTGCCCACATTAATTGCGGGGGGATGTTTTCTCTGGATAATAAATCAAATCCCAATTACTCATTAAAGATATTGAATATGCTAAAACAAATACCAAACATCATAACCTCCCTAAACATCCTCTGTGGTTGTGTGGCAGTCCTATTCGCCGTTTCGGGCGATTTGATTACCGCCTCCTTCTTTGTTTTCCTCGGAATTTTCTTTGATTTTTTTGATGGTCTTGCTGCCCGCTTGTTGAAAGCGCAAAGTGAAGTTGGGCTTCAGCTTGATTCCTTGGCAGATGTTATTACCAGTGGTGTAGCGCCGGGTGTAGTAATGTATCAATTGTTTAATTTGTCCTATTTCCACCAGATGCAAACCTTAACTGATACTTTTTCTTTGGATGGATGGAATATAGGTTTTAAGAATTATCTGCCTCTTATTGGGTTGCTGATTGTTGTTGCCTCGGCTTATCGTCTTGCAAAATTTAATGTTGATACGCGACAAACAACTGGTTTCATTGGTCTGCCAACACCTGCAAACGCGCTTCTTATTTTAAGCTTACCGTTAATTTTACAGTTTCAGTATTCCGAATTAGCAGAAAGCATTATTTTGAACCAATGGTTTTTAATAGGTTTAACCTTGTTGAGCTGCATATTGCTAAATGCTGAAATCCCTCTTTTCGCCTTAAAATTTAAAACCTGGGATTTTAAAAGCAACGCCGTTCGCTATGTGTTTTTGATACTTTGCGTCGTACTTTTAGTACTGCTGAAGTTTTTGGCAATACCGTTTATTATTGTGTGTTATATTTTGCTTTCCTTTTTTAACCACAAAGAACACCAAGCTGGCACAAAGGACACAAAGAGGGCTCCGTGAACATTTGACATTTATGAAAAAAATGTTAGTTAAATGTAATTATAATGACTGAAAACCAAATAGCCAATAAGATTATAGGTTGTGCTTTGGAAGTCCATAAGGCCCTTGGCCCCGGATTATTGGAATCTGCCTACCAAGAATGTCTTTTTTATAAATTAATGAAAGAGGGTTTAATCGTTGAGAAACAAAAACCTATGCCGCTCATATTTCAAGAGGTAAAATTAGAGATTGGTTATCGAATTGATATATTGGTCGAAAATAAAGTCGTTATCGAAATAAAAAGTGTCGAAGCATTAAACGACGTTCATTTAGCACATACCCTTACCTATATGAGACTTGGTGGTTTTAAGCTCGGGCTTCTTATTAATTTTAATGTAAGTCTTTTAAAACAAGGTATTAAAAGAGTTATCAACGGAGAGTTATAAATTTAAAAACCTTTGTGAACTTTGTGAAACCATTGTGTCCTTTGTTGTTAAAAAAAAGCCACACTGTTTTTAGAATTCCAACTTCTTCTTCCGTAGCTCAAAATTCTGGCCGAGATATACTTTCCGAACCATTTCGTCTGCGGCGAGTTCTTCGGGAATGCCGTGTTTTAGTATGCTTCCTTCAAACATTAAGTAAGTTCTGTCAGTAATTGCCAGTGTTTCCTGTACGTTGTGATCGGTTATAAGAATACCGATATTTTTATTTTTAAGCTGAGCCACAATTCGCTGAATGTCTTCAACTGCAACGGGATCAACGCCCGCAAATGGCTCATCTAGAAGAATAAAGTGTGGGTCGGTTGCCAAAGCACGTGCAATCTCGGTTCTACGCCGTTCGCCACCGCTTAAAAGATCGCCTCTGCTTTTGCGGATGTGGCCCAAACCAAATTCCTCAATAAGCAATTCCGTTTTGGCGCGCTGTTCTTTTTTGGAAAGTTTCGTAAGCTGCAAAACGCTTAAAATATTGTCCTCAACGCTCAATTTTCGAAAAACCGAAGCTTCCTGCGCCAAATAACCAATTCCGTTTTGTGCGCGTTTATACATAGGGTATTTGGTAATTTCGGTGCCTTCCAAAAAGATATTGCCGCCATTGGGTTTTATCAGCCCAACAATCATATAAAAAGAAGTAGTTTTCCCCGCCCCATTCGGCCCGAGCAAACCAACAATTTCGCCTTGGTTTACTTCAACGGTGATACCCTTAACAACCTTTCGGCCTTTATAGGATTTCATTAAATTTTCGGCTTTTAGCTTCATTTATATTTATGTTTTGCCACGAATATACTACGGTGTTTTGGGTTAGTGTGGGTTTAGTTTAACCACGAATACACGAATGTTTATATTTTTTCTATTTTATCCACTGTTAGTATATAAGCTCTTTCCTAATCGCTCTCCCGTCGTCGCTCGTCGCTCGTCGCTCTCCCCTCGTCGCTCTTCCCTCGTCGCTCCTCTTCAGTTAAACGAATATATTTATTATTCGTGTATTCGTGGTTGTAAATGTTTTTGGCAATACGCTCAATAACTCAATTTCTTTATTAAAATTATTTTTTTTGTGATTCCAAAGCTTCCCAATATTCAAAAGCCCTTCGTAAATGCGGAATTACAATTGTTCCACCAATCAACAGTGAAATGCTCATCCCTTCAACTACTTCTTCTTTGGTCAAACCAAGTTTGTGGCATTCTTCCAAATGATAGCGCACGCAATCGTCACAACGAAGCACCAATGAATTGCCCAAACCCAGCAATTCCTTTGTTTTCTTCGGAAGAACGCCTTCCATGTAGGCATTGGTATCTAAGTTGAAAATACGCTTGATTATTTTGTTATTGTCCTCAAGCATTTGCCCGTTCATCTTTTCCCGGTAGGCGTTAAATTCCTCAACTAAATTGTTTTTCATCTGAAATATTAAATGTAAAGTTATTTTTCTTTATTGAACATTGAACATTGAACCTTAAACCTTGAACCTTGAACCTTGAACCTTGAACATTGAACATTGAACATTGAACATTGTCTTTATTCTTTATTCTTTATTCTTTTCTTTTCTTCCCTCAACTGGTTTCTGATAACAATTTTTGAAATATAGATACTCACTTCATAAAGAATAAGTATAGGGATGGCAACTATAATTTGGCTCACAATATCTGGCGGGGTGATTATTGCCGAAAGTACCAAAACTATTATCAAAGCGAATTTTCGGTACTTCCGAAGAATTTCTGGTGTTACCAAACCAATTTTGGTCAATATATACATCAGGATTGGCAGTTCAAAAACTATTCCGCAAGCCAATACCGAAGTCCGTACCAAGCTAATGTAGCTATCCAAATCAAACTGGTTTATAACTTCCTCGCTTACTTGATAATTCCCCAAAAAGTTGATGGACAGCGGGGTGATTAGATAATAGCCAAACAAAACCCCTAAAAAGAAAAGCATCGAGGCAACTCCAATAAAACCACTACTAGAATTGCGTTCTTTTTCTTTTAAACCTGGACTAATGAATCTCCAAAATTCATAAAGAATATATGGGAAGGCAACAATAATCCCGGCATAGATAGACGTCCACATATGTGCCGAAAACTGTCCAGCCATTGTTCTACTTTGAATTTTAAAGGGCATTTCCTGAAAACAGAACGTGTCCAATCCCAGGGAGCGGGAAATTCCGCAGAACATTTGATAAGTAGGAAATTCTGGTTTTGAGGGGCCAAAAATAAGAACGTCAAAAACAAATCTCTTGAAAATAAAGGCTATAATGGCCAACACTAATACCGCAATGGTGGAACGCACTAAATGCCAGCGCAGTTCTTCCAAATGGTCCAAAAAGGACATTTCTTTTTCGGGGGAAGCTTTTTTCTTCATTAAATTATTCCTTCTTTTGTAAGATTATGAATATGCACCACCCCACTGTATTTGCCTTTGTCCTCGGCAAGAATCTGGGTGATGCCGAAATTGTCCATCATTTCCATAGCTTCAACTGCCATAGCATCGTTTGCTATTTTTTTCGGATTGTGGGTCATAATATCTTTTGCGGTCAGTCCTGCAAAGTTATCGGTTTTGGTTAACATACGTCGCAAATCGCCATCAGTGATAATGCCTATAATTAAATCGTTTTCAACCACAGCGGTTACGCCCAGCATTTTTTCAGAAATTTCAACAATCACTTTTTTAACATCGGTATCGGGGCTTACCTGTGGTTTTTCGTTTAGTGAGGTAAGGTTACTTACACGCAAATATAATTTTTTCCCCAAAGAACCTCCCGGATGGAATTTCGCAAAATCCTTACTCGAAAATCCGCGAAGGTCCAAAAGACACATTGCAAGAGCATCACCAATTACCAACTGTGCCGTAGTGCTGGTGGTTGGCGCAAGATTGTTAGGGCAGGCTTCTTTTTCAACGTAAGCATTCAACACGAAATCTGCCTGTTGGCCCAAAAAAGAATCACGGGTTCCGGTAATTGCTATCAATTTGTTGTCAATAGCTTTTATAAGTGGCACAAGCACTTTTATTTCTGGCGTATTTCCGCTTTTTGAAATGCAGATAACCGTATCATTTTCCTGAATGGTCCCCAAATCGCCATGAATGGCATCGGCGGCGTGCATAAAAATTGCTGGGGTTCCCGTAGAGTTTAAAGTGGCTACTATTTTGGTTGCAATATTTGCACTTTTGCCTATTCCAGTAACAATTACCCTTCCCTTGGAATGGTATATATAATCAACCGCTCCGGCAAACTCCTCGTCCACCAAATTGGCGAGATTTGCAATAGCTTTACTTTCAGTTTCTATGGTGTTTTTCGCTACGGAAATAATTCTGTCTTGCTTGTTCAAAATTTTAATGCTTTTGAATGTTTGTAACTGTTTCAGAAATTAGTATATTTAGAATAGAATTTAATTCAATTCGGTACTCTTAATATAGATACTTTTCTTTTAAGATGCAGTCAACTTAATACGGTTGCAAAATTACAATTGTTAATCTGTAAAACAATGTATTGTTGACTAAAACTGAATTGTCCCCTAAAACCCAAGCAGCGTGGCAGAGATTGACATTTACGCAGCCCTGAAAAAATATTTTGGATTTACTCGCTTTAAAGGCCTTCAGGAAGAAGTTGTAAAAAGTATCCTCAACGGCAATAATACCTTCGTGGTTATGCCCACGGGTGGTGGAAAATCACTTTGTTACCAACTTCCGGCGCTCATGCAGGAAGGTACAGCAATTGTGGTTTCGCCACTTATTGCACTGATGAAAAACCAAGTGGATGCTCTGCGTTCCCTTTCTTCGGAAGAAGGAATTGCGCACGTACTAAACTCTTCCCTTAACAAAACCGAAGTAAAAAGGGTAAAAACCGATATTGCTAGTGGTGTAACAAAATTGCTCTACGTTGCACCTGAATCACTCACCAAAGAAGAATATGTAGATTTTCTGCAGACCCAGAAAATATCCTTTATGGCCATAGATGAAGCTCATTGCATTAGTGAATGGGGACACGATTTTAGGCCGGAATACCGAAACCTTAAAAGTATTATTCAGCGAATAGGCAACGACATTCCAATTATAGGACTCACCGCTACAGCAACCCCTAAAGTACAGGAAGACATTCTGAAAAACCTCAATATGCAGGATGCGAATACCTTTAAGGCATCCTTCAACCGGCCAAATCTTTACTATGAAATAAGGCCGAAAACTAAAAATGTTAGCTCAGATATCATTCGCTTTGTAAAACAGAATGAGGGAAAAAGTGGAATTATATACTGCTTAAGCCGAAAAAAGGTAGAGGAGCTTGCACAAGCTTTGCAGGTAAACGGAATAAAAGCCGTACCCTATCACGCCGGACTCGACGGAAAAACGAGAGTAAAACATCAAGACATGTTTTTGATGGAAGACGTGGATGTGGTTGTGGCAACGATAGCTTTTGGGATGGGTATTGACAAACCCGATGTACGTTTTGTAATCCACAACGATATTCCAAAAAGCATTGAAAGCTATTATCAAGAAACCGGACGTGCCGGAAGGGACGGTGGAGAGGGCCATTGCCTCGCTTTTTACAGTTACAAAGACATCGAAAAACTAGAAAAATTTATGAGCGGCAAGCCTGTTGCCGAACAGGAAATTGGCCACGCACTTTTACAGGAAGTGGTTGGTTTTGCCGAAACTTCCATGTCCCGAAGAAAATTCATCCTTCATTATTTTGGGGAAGAATTTGACAATGAAACCGGTGATGGCGGGATGATGGACGACAATATGCGCTATCCTAAAAAGAAACACGAAGCCAAAGACGATGCTAAACAAGTTTTGGAAGTAGTTTCCAAAACAAATGAACAGTACAAAAGCAAGGAAATTGTAAATGTTTTGGTAGGGAAGGTAAACGCCCTCATAAAATCACACCGAACTGATGCGCAGGAATATTTTGGATCTGGCACAGATCACGATTCAGCTTATTGGATGGCATTGTTGCGCCAACTTTTGGTAGCAGGTTATTTAAAGAAAGATATTGAAACCTATGGAGTGATTCACTTAACCGATTTGGGAAAGAAATTCATTAAATCGCCCACCTCTTTTATGATGACCGAAGACCATTCCTTTAAAGACGCCAACGACGACGTTATAGTTGCAGCCAATAAAGGAGGTGATGTTGCCGATGAAAATCTTTTCAAACTTTTGAAGGCTGAGCTTAAAAAGGTGGCGCACGATTTAGATCTTCCACCGTTCGTGATTTTCCAGGAACCTTCGTTGGAAGATATGGCGCTCAAATATCCCGTGACAATGGATGAACTTTCCAATGTTCACGGAGTGGGAGAAGGAAAGGCAAAAAAATATGGCAAGACTTTCTTAAAACTGATTCAAGATTACGTTGAAGAAAACGATATAATCCGTCCAGAGGATTTTGTGGTAAAATCCACAGGTACCAACAGTTCCCTAAAATTATATATTATTCAAAACGTGGATCGGAAATTATCTTTGCCAGACATTGCAAACGCCAAAGGCCTTGAAATGCCTGAGTTTATAAAGGAAATGGAAGCCATAGTTTATAGTGGCACCAAACTGAATATAAATTATTGGATAGATGAGGTGTTGGATGAAGACCAGCAGGAAGAAATCCACGAATATTTCCTCGAGGCAAAAAGTGATAAAATTGAGGAGGCTATGGATGAATTTGATGGCGATTATGATGAAGAGGAATTGCGGTTGTATCGTATTAAGTTTATAAGTGAAGTTGGGAATTAGTGTTCAGTGTTCAGTATTCAGTGTTCAGTATTCAGTGTTCAGTATTCAGTGTTCAGTATTCAGTAGCAGCTGGCAGTGGCAGTTTAATGTGATTCAAAACCTTGGAGCTTAAATCATAAATCTGTCACCCTGAGCGCAGTCGAAGGGTTGAATTTGGAATTTGAAATTTGTTTTTTTGGGATTTATTTGGAATTTGGAGCTTGTTATTTGGAATTTTGGCTAAAGTTCCACCAAAACCTCATAAATCCCACTCTGCATATTTTGTGAATATTCAGCGTTTTCTATTTCCAGTTTGTTTACTTGTACAAAAGAGCAACAATCTTCTGTTTTTTCTTCCGCATCAATATGTAATGTGAAAATATCGCGTTCACCCACTTTCAAAAGATAATTAGCAATATTGGTACCCCACCCAAAAGGACCTAAGTTGATTGTGTTTATATCATTTTCAGAATTGAAAATGAATTGCACATTGCTGTTATTATTGTCCAAATCCAAAACGGAAATATCTGCCGGATCAAAAGTTTCGTTGGTGAATAGATTTTCGCCAGTGACTTTGTTTAAAAGTTCAAAACTTAAACCCAATGGTCCAGAATTGCAAAGGACATCACATTTATCCACGCTGCAGGAACTCAAAACGAATGCTACAAACAACAAAAAAATAAAACCTTTTGACTTCATAAATTTCTGATTACTGATCATTGTTGTCCGATAAAAGTAATGCCCAATTACGGGAATCTCAATAACATATGCAGTCCGCCGCGGCGGACTGGATTTTGGAGGGGTTCTATTTTTATTACCCATATTAAAAGCCTAACGGCATACGATCCGCCGTGGCGGACAAAATATTGGTAATCAACCAGTCACAATTAAATAAATGTCCCGTAGGAACATCATATTATTTTTAACTGGACAATAATGACAACTGACAACTGACAACTGAACCCTAAACCTTCTGTTCTTTATTGAAATAAACCAAGTAATAATACATCTGCTTCTCCTCATCCCAGCCTTTTTCAATGAATTTTTCCGCACTTTCCGGGTTGATGAAATCTAGTTTTATTTGAATATTTGTATCGAGATTGATAACGTTTTTTATTTTTTTCCGTGCGGCAGTAACGGCGGTATTTGCAATAGGAAAAGTGGTTAGATCTTCAATGCTGTATTTGGGTCCCTTTTCACTTTTGTAATGACGGAACTCGGGCAACAAATCTGGATTGTCAATCACATCGTTCATAAAAGCAGTTTCCTCAAAATTGTCGTTTTTGGCAAAATGGTTCACTGCGCGATTCATAAACATCACTTCCTGTTTCTTATCTTCGGCAGGCAAAACCACATCTTTCGCAAAATCCTGACAGAATTTTAAATACTTTTTTGTGTAGAAATTATCATCCGCCAAAGCTTCCACGCCTAAAAAGCTTTCCAGCCAATAGCGGGCATCGTAACGGTTGCTGTCCACAGAAAGAATTTTATAGCCTTCCTCTTTTTTTGAATTGAAAATAATGCAGCCTTTGTCTAATTTATTCAAACTCACGCCGTGTTGCAGCATCGCATCCAACTGGTTACCTTCTTCAGAAAACTGAAGAAAATCCTGTTTCAGCTCACTTTTAAAAATACCGATGGCGTCCATTTTTACATTGTCTAACTGTACGTTTTCAAGATAGGCGATGTAAACTTCACCACTTTTTATATGCGGATGTTCGGATTGATTGTAAAGATAAGTAGCAATTTTTCTGCTCTCTTCGTGTATATTTTGCGCGTTGTCAAAAATTTTGTTTGCGCTGTTGTACAACTCGTGAAATTCTAAATCGGCCTCGTGTGAAAACTGAAAATAGTTTTCTTCTTTGTCGCGAAACGGTTTTAAGAAGAATTCTTTCAGCAATGGCGTAAGCTCATCGTCCGTTTTATAAGGTTCTGCGGAAAGAAAAATAGCTTCGTTTCGGCTTTTGTTACCCACTCGGTGGATGGAAAGGGATGCAATGTGGGTACTGAAAAGGTTGATCATATTTGAAATGGGAAATTAGAAATTAGAAATGTGAAATAATTTTTTACTGACAACCGACAACCGACAACTGAATCAGTTCCAGTTTTCGTCAAAATCCAGGTTGTCGTAATCTTCGGGGTCAAGGTCGAACTCTTCGTCTAAATCGTCGTCTTCAATTTCTTCGGCAATGAATTCTTTTTCGGGCGCTTCTTCCGGAATTTGTCCGTGAGAGTACATCAAATTCGGATAGATAGTTCCTGTTTCGGCATCTGCAATATCGGCAAGTTCCACCATAAAGGTCCACATATTTAGAAAATCGTAAACATACAGTAGTCTCGTGTTTTCTTCATCAACAATATCTTCCAAATTGGTTTCGCCCATAATACGAAGGCCTCCCGGCTCATCGCTTACGTCAAAAAGGGAAATTTCCTCGCCTTCTTCCCATAAATCGTTGCTTGTGTAAAAAGAAGCCATTTCCTGCCCATCAAACCCGAAGGATTGTGTAATGGCATTGTGAAAATCTTCCAACGTGGCCGAAGCTTCTATTTCGATGTCGCGGAAAACGTCTTCGTGGGTGTCGAGGATTATTCTGAAACGGTAAATCATTTATCTAAAATTTTTGGACTGCAAAGTTAAGTAAAAAGTAGGCAGTATTCAGGTGCAGTTTGCAGTTTTGCCTTAGTCTTTTTTGAACTCTTATTCTGGAAATTCCTCAGTAATTAGTTCTTGAATCTGAATTTTATTGTGAGAAAGATAATTTTTGGCTACATCCCAAATTATTTCATAATCAATCCCAAAATATTCGTGTGAAATTTTGTTGCGTAACGAATACATTTCTTGCCAAGGAATTTCGGGGTATTTTTCTTTTAGAACGGTGGGAACATTTTTTGCTGCCTCCCCAATCACTTCAAAATTGCGTATTACAGCATCCACTGTTTTGTAATCCTTTTTAAAGTCTGAAAAAGTGAAACCATCAATATATTCGGTTATCCGGTTGATAGCCAAAAGTATATCTTCTAAATAAATTAGAATGGTTCTGTCTTCTTTTTTCAATGTGATATGCTGAGTTTATCGAAGTGTTAAATATAGATTACTTGTCCAAGTATTTTATCGCGAAGTTGTTCCCGAAGGGCATTTTTGGTTATGATATCAATTTTTCTTTTGAAAATCTCCTCTAGATAGGGCTCTAATGAAAAATATTTCCAACCTATAGGCTTTTCCAGTTCAATTAATAAATCGATATCACTTTCGGACGAATTTTCATTTTTGGAAAATGAACCAAATAACCCAATCTCCTTTATAGCAAATTCTTTTTGAAGGGTGGGCTTCAGTTCTTTTAATTTCAAAAGAATATCCTCTCGCGTTGTCATATTTCAAATATACTGAAATATGGACAAGAAGTGTAAGAAGAAATCAGTTAAATTACTTACTGAATCTATGCAAAACAAAAGTCATTGCCGCCAATAGGAAAAACGCCGTTACTTGATGCAAAACTCCCAAAACCACGGGCACTTGCAGGATCAGCGTGAAAACGCCCAATATGAACTGCACTAAAACCAAAATCAACAACATATTTAATCCATTTTTCTGAGGAAGGGTGAGCTGTAATTTTCGGGTTTTGTGCCAAATAAAGAAAATTATTCCCACTACTGCATAAGCCAAATACCGGTGGACAAACTGCACACCGCTTTTTCCTTCCACGAAGTTTTTCCACACCGGAACTTGTTCCGTGGTAACGGTTTCGTGCATCCATTTGCCATCGTTCATCATAGGCCAATGGTTGTGGATCCAGCCCGCATCTAGTCCTGCTACGAATGCGCCCCAAACAATTTGGATGAGCAGAATTGCCATTCCAAAGCGGATGATGTTGCGGATGTGCTTATTGAACTCTTTTTTCACCGGATAGATTAAATCCATCGCCACCCAAAAGGTGTAAGCGAAGGTTATAAATGCTGTGGTTAAGTGCATTGCAAGCCGATAGTGGCTTACATCGGGACGGTCCACCAAACCGCTTTTCACCATATACCACCCCAGAAATCCTTGAAATGCGCCCAGGCACATTAATATTATTGCTTTTTTGATGGTAGGTTTCGTGAGTTGTTTTTTCAGAAGAAAATAGAAAAAGGGAATAATGAAAACCACGCCCAAAAGTCTCCCCAACAAGCGGTGAAGCCATTCCCAGAAATAGATATCCTTAAAATCCTCTAAACTGAAGTGATTGTTTAGTTTTTGGTATTCGGGGAATTGTTTGTAATGGTCAAATTCCGCAATCCACTGCGCATCATTTAAAGGAGGCAACGTACCGGAAATAAGTTTATAACTGGAAATTGAAAGGCCAGAATGTGTGAGTCGCGTGATTCCACCCACAACTACCATTACAAAAATCAGAAAACATCCTACGAGGAGCCAATAGATTACTTTTTTGTTGTCTTTATTTGCCACTATTATGTGATTTTATTCGTGCATTCGTGGTAAAAAAGCCACCACGAATTCACGAATTATTTTTTAAATCAATTTGCACGCGATAAATCGCGAACCTACCTGAATACTGAAAACTGTAACTACTACTATTTAATCGCCTTGAGCCCAATCGTCGCTCCCTTTTTCAACATAAACTCCTTCGCCGCTTCGTATTCATTGGGAATTTCGCCTTCAAGAATTGCTTCTTTTATGGCATCTTTTATAATGCCTATTTCGCGAGATGGTTTTAAGTTGAAGGTTTCCATAATCTCTTTGCCAGTTACTGGCGGCTGAAAGTTTCGAACTTGATCGCGTTCTTCCACTTCCACAATTTTATCGCGTACCAATTGAAAATTGGCGTGGTATTTTTTGAACTTTTTTGGGTTCTTTGTTGTAATGTCAGCTTCACAAAGGGTCATTAGGTCTTCCACATTTTCGCCTGCATCAAAAATTAAACGGCGTACAGCGCTATCAGTTACATCGCTTGCCAAAACGATAGGGCGGGAGCTCATCAAAACCATTTTTTGGACAAACTTCATCTTTTCGTTCAGCGGCATTTTCAAGCGTTTGAAAAGTTTATAGACCATTTTCGCACCCACAAATTCGTGAGTGTGAAAGGTCCAGCCCAGTTTTTTGTCAAATCGTTTCGTTGGTGCTTTTCCAATATCGTGGAGCAATGCTGCCCAGCGTAGCCAAAGGTCGTCTGTAGCTTCTGAAATATTATCGACAACTTCCAGCGTGTGCCAAAAATTGTCTTTATGGGTTTGACCTTCTTTTTCGTCAATGCCCTGTAGTGCAATCAATTCTGGTAAAATAAAAGGAAGCAAACCTGTTTTGTGCAAAAGCGAAAATCCTTTGGAAGGAATTTCTGAAAGCAAAATTTTGTTGAGTTCGTCAACAATCCGTTCTTTAGAAATGATTTTAATGCGTTCTGCATTTCTGGTAACTGCTTCCAAAGAATCTTTTTCAATAATAAAATTCAACTGTGTTGCAAACCGAATGGCGCGAAGCATCCGCAATGGATCGTCACTATAGGTAATATCTGGATCCAGTGGCGTGCGGATTATTTTTTTTTCGAGATCTTTAATGCCGTTGAAGGGGTCCAGCAATTCACCAAAATTTTCATCGCTTAAGCTCAGTGCCAAAGCATTTATGGTGAAATCCCTTCGGTTTTGGTCGTCTTCCAAAGTACCGTTTTCCACTGCGGGATTTCGGCTTTCTTCGGAATACGATTCTTTTCGGGCACCTACAAATTCCAGTTCTATTCCACCGCTTTTAAGCATCGCGGTACCGTAGGTTTTGAAGACTGAAACTTTTGGTTTTCCCGGAAGTAATTTTGAAACCTCTTCAGCCAAATCTATTCCGCTTCCAACGGCGACAATATCAATATCTTTCGCTTCGCCTCTTTTCAACAGAAAATCACGCACGTAACCGCCAATTACATAGCTTTCCAAATTTAAATTGGAAGCAGCTTTTGAGATAGTTCTGAAGATGGGGTTTTTTAAAGCTGATATGTAGGTTTGTTTGACCACGAATACACGAATGTTTTTTTATGTTTGTCTGTTTTGGGTAATTTTTTTACCACGAATACACGTATGTTTTTATAGAACAACTCTTTTATATTCTAGGCCTTCTCCTTTGTAATTTGCCAAAATGGCTAATTTGTTTTTTGAAACTTTTAAATAATTTATACACTGCCCCAAATGTTGATCAGTGAGTATTTCCACAGTTTTTATTTCTAATATAATCTTATCATACACCACAAAATCGGCATAAAATTTATGTTTTAGAACAATGTCCTTGTATGAAATAGAGAATTCTTTTTCTCTTTCGTAAGGAATATTTCTTTAATTAAATTCATATTCTAGAGCGTCTTTGTATACAATTTCAGAAAGACCATTTCCTAAGCAATTAAATACCTCATAAAGACAACCAACAATGTTGTAACTCTTCTGTCTATAAATTATGTTAGTCATTGTATCCAAAGAAAATATAAAAACATTCGTGTATTCATGTTGAACCTTTTTATTGTCGAATAACCTTTACGGAACCATCATTTTCCAATTTGATAATTGCCGAGGGTTTTCCAGATTTTTTTTCGTGATGCAAATTTACAACATAGTCCACGCCTTCCAAAATTAAAGGGTCTATTTCGGCAAAGCTTTGGGGGGTTTTTTCATTGCTGAAATTTGCAGATGTTGAAACTATGGGTTTTCTGAATTTTTGAATCAGTTTCTTGCAGAATTCATCTTTGGTTACACGAATGGCCAACGAATTGTCTTCAGCAATCAGGTTTTCTGCCACGTGAAGCGGACGATCATAAATTATTGTAGTGGGTTTTTTAGCGTACTTCAAAATATCGTAAGCTACTTCAGGGACACTTTCAATATATTGGTTCAACATTTTAAAATCGCTCACTAAGCAAATCATCGACTTACTTTCGGCGCGTTTCTTTAATTGGAAAATTTTTTCGATCGCTTGATAGTTGGTAGCGTCGCAGCCAATTCCCCAAACGGTATCGGTTGGATAAAGTATAATTCCTCCTCTTTTAAGGATGATTAGCAGATTTTTTATTTCATCTTCTTGTGTCATTCGGCTTCTCGTTTAAAAGTGCAAAGTACTTCAAAAAACACTTAAAATCCTTGACGATTTCAATTAAACTTTATTGCAAAAGCTGATTATATTAAATGGCTATATTTGATGAAAATTTAGTTTATAATGAAAACTTCATTGTTGATTTCAACCTACAATTGGCCACAGGCTTTGGAGTTGGTAATGCTTAGTGCTGAAAACCAAACAGAGAAGCCCGATGAAATATTGATTGCTGATGACGGCTCAACCGAAGAAACTAAAGAATTAATTGATGATTTCAGAAAAAAACTTTCTGTTGAAATAAAGCATTTTTGGCACGAGGACAAAGGTTTCCGAAAGTCGATTATTTTGAACAAAGCAATTGCAGCGGCACAAGGTGATTATATTATCCAAATAGACGGCGACTGCATTATGCACAAAGATTTTGTGGGGGACCATAAAGCAATGGCACGTTCAAATACCTATTTGTACGGAAGCCGCGTAAATATTCAAGAGGATTTTTTACCGATGCTTTTTGAAACCCAAAAAATCGTTTTCAGCTATTTTCAAAAAGGAATAAAAAAACGAAACAGAAATCTTCGGATTCCTGCTTTAAGTAGTTTTTATGGCACGCAGAAAACTATTTCAAAAAAAATGCGCGGTTGTAATGTTTCGTTTTGGAAGAAGGATTTAGTTGCCGTAAATGGTTACAACGAAGATTTTGAAGGCTGGGGAAGGGAAGATTCCGAACTGATTATACGGATGATGAACAACGGGGTTATGGGAAAACGGCTTCGCTATCGCGGCATTGTTTACCACATCTGGCACAAAATAAAAGACGTAAGCCATCTTGAAAGGAACAATGATTTGCAGGAAAAAGCAATTGCAGAAAATAGCAAGTGGTGCAAAAATGGTATTGACAAGCATTTATAGATTGTCTAAATATTCAGTTATTGCTTTGGCCGCTCTTTGCGAAGCAGTGGAATTTTTCTCAAAATAGAAATTTTCTGAATTGATTGCTTCTTGAATAATAAAATATTTTTTATTGAATCGTTTGGTTGCTTTTTTAAGTGCTTTTGGCAACTTGCCAACTTTTTTGATTACTCTGCCACAACTCCAAAAACGATAGTTGATGTCGCCTTTGAATTTCACATTTTTTGGGTTGAGAAATATACAGGGTCTCGGGTTTATTATAAATTCAAAAGCTTGGCTTGACACATCGCCTAGATAAATATCGGCTTCATTCACATAGGTCATATCCACGCTTTTTTCACTGCCCAAGTCAATATGTATATTTTTTGCCGCAAAATATTTTTCAGGAATCGTGGAAACATTATCAACTCCAACTTTATTGAAGAGGTTTATGTGGGGGGCGAAGATAAGGTTGTGTTTTTTTGAGTTATAAAAGTATTCTAGAATTTCCAATCCCATTAAAGGCCAAGAGGAAAGTGCGGGCTCAAAATGTGGGTTATAAATTACTGTTGAATTTTCATTGTCAAAGACTTTTGTTGTTTTTATATTTTGAATGGCATCCAATTTTGGATAACCCATGATTCCAAAATTGCTTTTTAATAGCTTTTGTTTTCTGAATTGGTCTAAATGAAAATTTCCATAAATTAATTGAAAGTCAAAATCGAGTAATTCTTTATTAAAACTGTATTGTCTCCCTGGGGCTCCGTGCGGTATTTTTATAAACTTAGGTTTATCTTTCTGTCCGCGTGCTTCCAATAAATAATGGTGAAAATAATCCGTAAAAATAACTGCGTCAAAATTATTGAGAATGTAGTTTTGGTGTTTCTTCATCCAAAAACCTTTACGCGGAAGTTTTCTGTTCTTTAACTTATCGGTAAAGGCTCTAAAAAGAGAGGTTTGAAGTTTTTCTACAATTACTTTTTCACCGTTGAGATTTTTTAGGGTTTTATAAAGAAACTCTTGCTTTCCGGGGTGGGTAAGTAGATGAACCTCATTGTTTTTTGAAAGCTCCACAGCAATACTTATAAAATGATAGATATGATGGATGTCATCCAGAAAAATGATTGCTATTTTATGATTTCCCTTCATGCCTTTTTAATTCAGTTTTTTGTACAAAAGCCAAAGATTCACATATCTTTTAAACACTGAAAAAGCGCTCACATATGCCAAAACAAACCCTTCTTTTCCGTCTAAAATGCCCAAACGGAAAATAAACTGGTTCCAAAAACGGTAAAAGGGACGAAACAGAAAATGGTAATAATTAGGTTTTCTTCCTTTTTTGTAGAGCATTTTCGCCTGCAACGCACTGTATTGGTGCATTTTTGCGGTGTAATCATCAAAAGATTTATAGGTGTGGTGCGGCAGGCTGTTCTTTAAATTTTCGGTTTTGCCGTCAGTTTCCAAAGTTTCGTGTACCAAATTTGCGTTGTAATTGCAATAGTTTTTGTTGAAAAACCGAACGATGTAATCATTCTGCAACCCACTGTATTTTATGCGTTTCCCCATAAAATAAAAATCCCTTTTCACGAAATACGCAACAGACCTTGGGTTTTTGGAAGTTTCTACAATTTCGTTTGCGAGTTCGGGTGTTACTTCCTCATCCAAATCGAAAAAAGTGACCCAACTGTTTTTTGCTTTTGAAATGGCAAAATTCTTCTGTGCCGAAAAATTATCAAAAACGCGTTGATGCACCGTAACCTTTTCGTGCTTTAAAGCCAAGGCCACTGTTTCATCTTTACTGAAGGAATCAACGATCACAATTTCATCTGCAAACCAAAGGCTTTTTATGTAGCCTTCAATATTGTGTGCTTCGTTGAGCGTGATGGCGAGGGCGGTAATTTTTACGGAGTTTTCCAAAAACAGCGATTACTTTTGGTAAAAGTAATGATTTTGGGAATTACGGTTTTTATTTTTTTTCAAGGCCTTTGTTCAGCAACATCAATTTTACATATCTTTCAAAAACACCATAGGCATTTACGGCCGCCACGGTCATTCCCGGAACGCCATCACGGAAACCGCCTTTTAAAATGAAAGAACGGAAAAACCGATAGGCAGGTTTAAAAAACAAGTGAAACCAAGTTGCTTTTTTGCCTTTTTCAAACTGCTGTTGCGCCTGAAACCAAGCATACGATTCTTTTTTTGAAATATAATTGTCCAATCCTTTATAGGTAAAATGGAGCATTTTATTTTTGAGTTTTCCAACGCTTCCTCCACAATACAATTTTTCGTGAACCGAGCCAGAAAAACTTGCGCTGTCGCGTTTCACAAGCCGAAGCACGTCATCGCTGTGATGATACAAAAAACGGTTCATATAAAAATGCGGAAAATTTATTTTGTAACCACTGTGTTTTGGGTTTTCTAGCACTTTTTGTATTTCTGCTTCCAGTGAATGGGTAACGCGCTCGTCTGCATCTACAAACAAAACCCAATCGCCGGTAGCTTCCTTTAATGCGAAATTTTTTTGGTTGGAAAAATTATCGAACTTTCGCTGCAGGAATTTCGTGGCGTATTTTTTGGCTATTTCTGGCGTAGCATCGGTGCTGAAGGAATCGATCACGATTATTTCATCGGCAAAAGAAACCGAAAACAGCGCATCTTCTAGATAGGCTTCCTCATTGAAAGTGGGTATGATAACTGTTAGTTTCGGCATTTTTAAATTACCACGAATACACGAATATTTTTATATATAATTATTTGTGTATTCGTGGTTTTTAATTTTTCATAAAGATTAATTTTCATTTCGAATTTACAACTTTTTGTTTGCTGAGCCAACTTGATAAATAACTTTATCTTTGCAACGATGAAGCAGCTTGACACTTCCATAATTGTAAGCACATTTAATTCCACCGAATGGCTGGAAAAAGTGTTGTACGGCTATAACAATCAAACCTATAGACAATTTGAATTGGTTATTGCCGATGATGGTTCCAATGACGAAACGCGACAGTTGCTGAAAAGGATGGAAGTGGAAGCTTTTTATCCTATTGTCCATGTCTGGCACGAGGACAAGGGCTTCCAGAAATCGCAGATTCTCAATAAAGCCATACAACAATGCAGCACCGAATATATTATAATGAGCGACGGCGACTGTATTCCGCGGAAGGATTTTGTGGAACAGCATGTGAAATACCGCGAGGAAGGTTATTTTCTTTCTGGGGGCTATTTTATGTTGCCGATGGATATTTCACAACAAATTACTAAAGAAGATATTTATACTGAAAAATGTTTTGATGTTTCGTGGCTGAAAAAAAACGGATTAACTTCTTCTTTTAAAAACAATAAACTGTATTCTGGTGCTTTAAAGGCTTCACTTTTAAATGCCTTTACAACTACAAATGCCAGTTGGAACGGTCATAACGCTTCGGGATGGAAGAAGGATATTGTAGCTATAAACGGTTTAGATGAACGCATGCAATACGGCGGACAGGACCGTGAGCTTGGGGAGCGTTTGACGAATTTGGGGATAAAAAGCAAGCAGATTCGCTACAATGCGGTAGTTCTCCACTTGGACCATCCTCGTGGTTACAAGAATGAAGAGTCTATACAAAAGAACCTCGCCATCCGCAAGCTCACCCGCGACCAAAAAAAGAAGTGGACTCCCTACGGGATTATGAAAGACGCCGATGCGGCTCCCTATGTTTCAGTGATTGTAAGTACCTACAACCAACCCGAATGGCTACAAAAAGCACTTTGGGGCTTTGAGCAACAGCTTGAAAAGAATTTTGAGATAATCATTGCCGACGATGGTTCTAAAAAAGAAACTACGGAATTGATAAACTCTTTTAAAGAAAGTTCTCCGCTAAGAATAACCCACGTTTGGCAAGAAGACCACGGTTTTCAGAAAACAAAAATTCTTAACAAGGCGATTATTGCTTCAAAAGGAGAATATTTAATTTTTACCGATGGCGATTGCATTCCTCGGAATGATTTGGTTTCAACGCATTTGGGGCTAAGCCGTCCAGGATGTTTTCTTTCCGCAGGCTATTTTAAGTTATCGATGAAAATTTCGAAACAGATCACTAAAAATGATATTGAAACCCAGCGCTGTTTCAATGCGAAATGGCTTTTGAAAAACGGACTCAAAAAGTCTTTTAAAATCAACAAACTTACTAGCTACGGTTTGAAAGAAGATATTTTAAATACTTTCACTCCCACCAGCGCTACTTGGGACGGCAACAATGCTTCCGGGTGGCGCAAAGATGTGATTGCCGTAAATGGTTTTGACGAACGGATGCAGTACGGCGGCGAGGACCGTGAAATGGGAGAGCGGTTGATGAACTTCGGAATAAAACCACTTCAAATTCGGTACAGTACCGTTACATTACATTTGGAGCATGAGCGTGGATATGTTACCAAAGAAATGTTTGTAAAAAATAAAGCCATTAGAAGGGTGACCAAAAAAGAGAAAATAGTTTGGAGCGACTACGGAATTGAAAAAAATGAATTTCAAAAAGAAATACACTCCCAATAAAACTTTTTAAGAAGAAGTTTTTGTGAAGGATTCTAAGTGATGCTCCAAAAACGGTTTCAATTTTGAAAGAATCATTGCGGGCGTTAACTTCAAATAAAGTGATTCTGGGTTTGCTTCAATTTTTTTTCTTTCCTCAGGGGAAAAACTGCTGAATAGATCTGGTTTTTCTTCCAAAAGATGAATGGATTGATGCAATTTTCCATCCTCAAAACTGTTCCATGCGTCTTTATCAATATAGGGCGAATAAATTGTATACGTCGGTTTTTCAAGTGCCTTGGCAATATGCACACTTCCTCCCTCGTTGCTTACCAATAGGTTGCACTGGTTCATCAAAACCGCAAACCCTCGGATGGATAAAGCATATATGTCAAGATTTATTTGCTCTTTAAAGGAACACTTTTCATAAATCTTCAAAGCCTCACTTTTTTGGTGCGGGGCATAATTAAAGAGAATGGTCACTTGGTAATTTTCGGTTATATAATCTATAATTTCTGCAATATATTCATACGGCATGGATTTTTGTGGAGTGCTTCCCAACACGCCGAGCATAATTACGGGATGCGGTATCGTTTCAAGTTCGTTGGAATTTTGCTCCTTTTCCGTTAAAAATAGTTTGGGCTCATAATCTACTTGTTCAAAAGGAAAAACCGATTGTATTAAATTTATTCTATCCTCAATACCACGTCCGCAGGGTAACGTCGCCTTTTTCTTGAAATTTATTGGATGCGTATAAAAAGGAAGTTTCAGCTTTTTGTGTTCGCGTTTAAAGCCAATTCTATATTTAGCGCCGCTGCCCAGGCAGATCATTCTGCTTTGGAATTTTGCATAGGGGTCAAAAATAATATCGAAATTTTCACCGCGCAACTTTATTATTGTGTTGAAAAGATAGGGCAGTCGCTTCAGTTTTTTTTCGTTTACTGCAATTATGCGATCGATATTCGGATTATTCTCCAATACACCAGTGGTATAATCGTAGGCGAAAAAAGTAATTTCACTATCCGGAAAAACCTTTTTTAAATTGTTGGCAATAACGGAGCTTAACAGCACGTCGCCAATTCTTTTGTTTTGTATTACGAGTATTTTCTTCATATAGACTACCTTCGCAAAATACCTTTTTTGAATATATCTTTTTTATAAATGCACGAGAATTTTGTAATTCACCCAAAATACTCCCACTTGGCTGTAAAGCTAGGGGATGTGCTTCACAATTTTTCCAAAAAAGGGGAATATGTGACCAAAGGCGAGCGCAATGTGATAAAGATGGTGCAGCTGAAGGGAACTTCCTTCAACATTAAAAAATTTAAAACCCCGAATGCTTTTCAGGCTTTGGTTTATCAAAATGTTAGGAAAAGCAAGGCGAAGCGTTCTTTTGAATATGCTTCAAAATTGATTGAATTGGGTATAAAAACACCTTTTCCTGTGGCTTATTTGGAAGTTTTTTCGGGAGGGTTAGAGGACAGTTTCTACGTAAGTGAACACATTAACTATGATTTTGATTTTCGGGAACTGATTCACAATCCGGAGTTTAAAAAAAGGAATGAGGTTTTAAGACAGTTCACGAAATTCACTTTTAAACTTCACGAAAATGGCGTGAATTTTTTGGACCATTCTCCGGGAAATACGTTGATTATGGAAACCAGTGAAAACGAATTTGATTTTTATTTGATTGATTTAAACCGTATGCGTTTTGAGTCGATGGACTTTAAAAAACGTATGCGCAATTTCCGCAGACTTTGGCTCTCTAAAACAATGTTGAAAATTATGGCTCAGGAATACGCAGAACTTTACGGAAAAACATATTCCGAAACTCACGAACTTATGAATAAGTATAGCAGAAGGTTTCAGAAGGCCAAGAACAGCAAAAAACTGCGGAGGCGGAGATAATTATAAACCGGCCAAAAAAAAGGAATTGGTATTTTCTCTTTTTATCATTTAAAGATCAAACCGCGACATTATACTCCCGCAGCGCATCATTCAAAGAAGTTTTTAAATTTGTACTTTCCTTTCGCTTTCCAATTATCAGCGCACACGGCACTTGATATTCGCCAGCGGGAAATTTTTTGGTATAGCTTCCGGGTATTACCACGGAGCGTTCGGGAACGTATCCTTTTATTTCCAATGGGTTTTCACCAGTAACATCAATTATTTTTGTGGAAGCTGTGAGCACAACATTAGCGCCCAAAACGGCTTCTTTGCCCACACGAACGCCTTCAACCACTATACAGCGTGAACCTATAAAAGCACCGTCTTCAATAATTACTGGTGCGGCTTGCAAGGGTTCCAAGACACCACCAATGCCCACGCCACCACTGAGGTGAACGTTTTTGCCAATCTGTGCGCAACTGCCCACAGTGGCCCAAGTGTCTACCATCGTGCCTTCATCTACATAGGCACCAATATTTACGTAGCTTGGCATCAGGATTACCCCTTTAGAAATATAGGCTCCGTGACGCGCTACGGCATTTGGCACTACTCGGATTCCCTTAGCTTCGTAACCCGATTTTAGTGGAATTTTATCGTGATATTCAAAAATTCCAGCTTCCAAAGTGCGCATTTTTTGGATGGGAAAGTAGAGCACGATTGCTTTCTTTACCCATTCGTTTACTTGCCAGCCATCTGCAGTTGGTTCTGCGCAACGCAGTTTGCCTTCGTCGCAAAGGTTCACCACTTCTCGGATGGCAACGATTGTTTCGGTTTCGGTAAGAAGGGAACGGTCTTCCCAGGCTTTTTCTATTGTTTGTTGGAGTTCTTGCATTGTTATATTTTTTTTACGCTTTTCATTTTTGAACCACGACTAAAGGGAATCACGAATCACGACTTTTGTTGATAAATCATTCTTGTTACTGGACAGTCGTGGTTCCCTTTCGTCGTTTTTCGTGGTTCATACCCACAAATATAGGCTTCATAATTCAAAATTGCAGTTGATAATAGTATAGTAATTCACAAACCCTTATTTTTGCAGTCAGTATGGGAAGAATTTTAGCATTAGATTACGGAAGTAAACGCACAGGTATCGCTATTACTGATGAATTGCAGCTCATTGCTTCGGGTTTAACAACGGTGGCTACTTCCGAATTAATGGAGTTTTTGAAGAAATATATCGCTTCGGAAAAAGTGGAACTGGTTTTGGTAGGGGAGCCCAAACAGAAAGACGGCACCCATTCCAACATTGAAGAAGAAATTCAGAAGTTTTTAAAGAAATTTTCCGAAGTTTTTCGCGATTTAGAAGTGAAGCGAGTTGACGAACGTTATACCAGCAAAATGGCTTTTCAAACAATGATTGATAGCGGCCTGAAAAAGAAACAACGACAGAACAAAGCACTGGTTGATGAGATTAGTGCAACGATAATTCTTCAAGAATATCTTTATAATAAATAGAATAAAGAGGAGAGAGAAAAGAATAAAGAATAAAAAGTTGGCAGTTGCAGTTTTCAGTAATAAAAGCCTCAATAAAAAATAGAAAATAACAATAGAAAATAAATAATGATTTTACCGATTGTGGCCTACGGCGATCCAGTTTTACGAAAAGAAACCGAAGAAATAACCAAAAATCATCCAAACTTGTATGCGGTGCTTGAAAATATGTTCGAGACCATGTACGAAGCCCGTGGCATTGGTCTTGCCGCACCTCAAGTTAATTTACCCATCCGTCTGTTTATAGTGGATGCCAGTCCTTTTGGGGATGATGAAGATCTTTCTGAAGAAGAGCAAAAATTCGTTTCCACCTTTAAAAAAGTTTTCATCAATGCGCGGATTCTTGAGGAATCTGGCAATGAATGGGCATTTAATGAAGGTTGTTTGAGCATTCCAGACGTTCGTGAGGATGTTTTCCGCCAGCCAAATATCGTGATTGAATACGAAGACGAAAATTTTAAAAAACACAAAGAAACATTCAGCGGGATGGTGGCGCGAATTATTCAGCATGAATATGACCATATTGAAGGTATTCTCTTTACTGATAAGCTTTCGCCGTTGAAAAAAAGACTGATAAAAGGCAAGTTGGCCAACATTTCAAAAGGTAATGTGAGCATTGAATACCGCATGAAATTCCCCAATGCAAAAAAGAAACGTTAACACGCTTGTTTATATAAACCAAACCAAAGATATTTGTATCCAATAAAACATTTTAAAAGTAGTTTATGAGCTTAGAAAAAGTGCTTTCCATTGCCGGTAAACCCGGACTTTACAAATTAAAAACCCAGACCCGTGCGGGCTTTCTTGCAGAATCTCTGTTGGACGGAAAGACCATAAATGTTAGCGGTCGTCACAACGTGAGCTTACTTTCGGAAATTGCTATCTATACGTTAACGGAAGAAGTCCCGCTTCGCAAAGTGTTCGAAAAGATTTCTGAAAAAGAAGGCGGAAAAGAAGCCATAGGCCATAAAGCTTCGAAAGAGGAACTTGAGGAATATTTCTTCGGCATAATGCCAGACTATGATGAAGATCGCGTATATGCAAGCGATATTAAAAAAGTTGTGCAGTGGTACAATATGCTTATTAAAAACGGAATGACCGATTTTTCTGAACCAAAAGAAGAAAAAGAAGAAGAGGAAAAAGAAGCTGGAGAAAAGACAAAAAAGGCTTCTTCCAAAAAAGCTGCTGCTCCAAAAGCTGCTGCTCCAAAAACGGCAAATCCTAAAGCTTCCTCAACCAAAAAAGGTGGCTCTACAAAAAACGCAGCTTCACGCAAAACCTAATATTGGGTTATTGATATATAAAATTATTTTGAAAAAATCCCTCAATCCGCTCCGGGTTTTGGGATTTTTTGTTGAAATTCACAGCAGTATCCATAGTATCCATAGTATCCAAAGTATCAATAGAATCATCTAAACTATGAATTCCCGAAAAAAACAACTACAAGCTTTCGACAGATTATTGACCATAATGGACGAGCTGCGAGAACAATGCCCGTGGGACAAAAAGCAGACGATGGAAACGCTACGGCATTTAACTATTGAGGAAACCTATGAATTGGGCGATGCTATTCTTGACAAGGATTTGCAGGAAGTGAAAAAGGAATTAGGCGATGTATTGCTGCACATTGTTTTTTACGCGAAAATTGGCAGCGAAACGAATGATTTCGACATAGCCGATGTATGCAACGATATTTGTGAGAAACTGATTTCCCGCCATCCACATATTTATGCCGATGTGAAAGTCGCAGACGAAGAAGAAGTAAAGCGAAACTGGGAAAATTTAAAGCTGAAAGAAGGCAAAAAAAGCGTTTTGGAAGGTGTCCCAAATTCATTGCCGGCTTTGGTGAAAGCAAGCAGAATTCAGGATAAAGTTGCGGGCGTTGGTTTTGATTGGGAAGAACCACAGCAGGTTTTTGAAAAATTGCAGGAAGAACTGGGCGAGCTACAACACGAAGTAAATGAAAACAATCAAGAGAAAATAGAAGCCGAATTTGGCGATGTGCTTTTCTCGATGATAAACTACGCAAGATTCCTAAAAGTAAACCCAGAAAACGCATTGGAGCGCACGAATAAAAAATTCATCAAACGTTTTCAGTATTTGGAAGGTAAGGCCAAGGAAATGGACAAATCCTTAAAAGACATGACTTTGGCGGAGATGGATGTTTATTGGAACGAAGCGAAAAAAAAGTAGCCAGTATTCAGTGTCCAGTAATCAGTAAAAAAAAATTTAGCCTCCCTAAAGTTAAATAGAAAGGCTAAATCTTTAATTTTGAACATTGAACATTGAATATTGTTTTTTTTAGTCTTCTCTTACTTCTTTAATTTTTGAAAGCTTAGCCTTCCAAACCTCAAGTTGTTCTTTGTGTCTTTCGATATTTTTGTGAACTTCTTTTACAAGTGGATTGTTTTCATCAACGTGGTGGAAAAAACCTAGGTTGTTTTCTAGCTGACGGATTTCGTCTTTGGTCTCATCTATTTTTTTCGAAATAAAGAAATGCTCATTCTGCAGTTTGCGATCGTCCTCTCGGTTTACGAGCGTATTTAACTTATTATCGAACTTGATGAGCTCAGTTTCCTTTTTACCCAAATCAAGTTTTGAGAAAAGACCATCCAAGGTTTTGTTGAATTTCTGTTCAATCTGACGCTTATTATATGGAACGCGACCGATATCTTTCCAAGCTGTAATATGCTCTTTTATGGTTTTCACATCTACTTTGTGGTCGCCACTCAATTCAAAAGAAGCCAGTTTTTCCAGCATTTCCTGCTTGGCTTCAAAATGTACAGTTTCTTCTTTGTTGGCTTCATTTTTTTGTGCGTGCAGTCTATCAAAATAATGATTGCAGGCTTTTTTGAATTGCTTCCAAATCTTGTCGCTGTCCTTTCGTGGCACGTGCCCGATGCTTTTCCAATCGCTCTGTATTTTTTTCATCAATTGGGTGGTAACATCAAAATCTTCACTGTCTTTGTTGTCGTCGGCAATTTTTATTAGCTCGCGTTTCTTTTCCAGATTTGTATATTGCTCCTTTTTCTGGCTTTTATAAAAGCTGTTTTTTTGATGGTTGAAATTGCCTGTAGCATCTTTAAAACCTTTCCAGATTTCTTTGTTGTTCGCTCTCGGAACACGACCTGTATTGAAAAAAGCATCCCGAAGCTCCTGCACTTTTTTTATAGCGTTTTGCCAACCTTGGTGGCTTGGCTTGGCTTCTTCTGTGGCTTTTTTTATTTCTTCAACCAGTTCTTTTTTCTTTTCATAATTGGTTTCAAAGTCTTTTTCCATCTCGGCCAATTGCCCTTGGCGCTTGTCGTGGATCACCTTTGTGGCCTCGCTGAACTTGTCCCAAACTTCATCACGATATTCTTTGGCAACGGGTCCAATATCTTCTTTCCACATTTTGTGAAGCATCTGCAGTTCGCGGAACGCTTTGTTGATATCCTCTTCCTGCCCAAGCTCTTCGGCACGGGTAATCAGTTTAATTTTGGCGTCAAGGTTATGTTTAAAATCCAGATCGCGGAACTCACGATTTAGATGAAGGAAATCGTAAAAATTCTCAACATGATGATGATACGTATTCCAAACGGTGTTGTATTTATCGCGCGGGATTGCCCCGGCAACATGCCATTTCTCCTGAATATCCTTAAAATGTTTGTAAGTAGTGTTTATGTTTTCCTCAGCGCCCAAAAGACCTTTTAACTCTTCAATGAGCTCCCAGCGCTTGTCTAGATTGGATTGCAGATTTTTTTTAAGACTTTTATAATGGTTGTTGCGCTTTTCTTTATAATCGAAATAAAGCGAATTGAAATCCTTTTTTAGCGGAGTAGTGTAGTGAAAGTCGATGATGTTTCCACCCTCGGCAAGAAACTCCTCTTTTTTGTGCTCCAGTTCTTCGTTGAATTTGCTATTGAATTCGGAACGTATTTCCTCAACATCGTGCTTTAATTCCTGAATTTTTTTCGTTTTCAGAAGTTTATCGAGCTCAGCAACCAATTCCTTTTCAGAAAGCGTGTTGTAATCCTTTTGAGCCTTTTCCTCGTGTTCTTCTTCTTCGTCCTCCTCGTCTTCTGACGAAGCTACTTCTTCCTCATCCTCTTCATCCTCCGAAGCCTTGGCGAAGGAAGGATCACCCTCCGAAGCTCCTTCGAAGGATGGATCTCCGTCCTCCGAAGCTTTAGCGAAGGACGGATCGTCCTCCGAAGCTTCAATCTTTTCATTGGAAGTGGATTCAACCGTTTCTTTCTCTTTAACCGATTCCTTTTCGGCAATCATTGCTTTTTCCACTTCGTTTTCTTCCTCAGTCTTTTCTTCAGAAACTGAACTGCTTTCTGAATTTTCTTCCTCAGAACTTTTTTCTTCAGCAACTGAACTGCTTTCTGAATTTTCTTCCGAAGTACTTTTTTCATCGTGAACTTCTTCAACTTCGGTTTCGGATGTATTTTCCTTGGCCGATGTTTCTGTAGTTTCTGAAGCATCGCTTGTTTCTTCCGTAGTTTCGTTGGTTGGAATTTCTATTTCGTTTTCTTCCTGAGGCAATTTTTCGTCAGACATTTGTTTCAATGTTTAGGTTCGTTTTTATTGGAGGGTCAAGATACTAACAACTGCGCAATTGGCAAAGCACACGGCTTTTTTTTGACTATTTTTATGTGAATTTTATGAATTCCAGATTTCCCAAGCTTTTTCTGCCTGTAGTTCCAGCATTTTCAAACCATTGCTCGTTTTTGCACCTCTAAGTTTTCCCCTTTTTATAAATTCGGTTTCGGCGGGATTGTAAATTAAATCGAAAAGCAAATGGTTTTTTGTGATAAATTGATAGGGAATGGGCGGGCAGTCGGCAATAATTGGAGAAGTGCCCAAAGGCGTGCAATTAATGATTAGCAGATGGTTTTCAATTATAGTTTGGTTTAATGCAGAATAATCCAACATATTTGAAGCGGCTCTTCGGCTCACGAATTTAAAATCGAAACCTAAATTCCCGAGCGCATATGCAATGGCTTTTGAAGCACCGCCTGTACCTAAAATAAGGGCTGTTTTCTGTTGAAGTGGTAAAAAATCTTCCAGTGATTTTTGAAATCCGAAGTGGTCTGTGTTAAAACCTATCAGTTTATTATCTTCAGAAATTTTTATTGTGTTCACAGCACCTATTTTTTCGGCTTCAACATTCAAAATATCGAGAAATTGAATCACTTTCTCTTTATAGGGAATGGTTACATTGAGACCTTTTAAATATGTTGTTTCTGAAATTATCTTCGGAAAAATCTCAAGTGAAGGGATATCGAAATTTTCATAGGAATGCGGCAGATTTTCCCTTTTAAATTTTTCAGAAAAGAAAGATTTCGAAAAAGAGTAGTGGATGTTTTTTCCTATTAATCCAAATTTAGACAC
>JBBQUI010000007.1:0-34210 GCA_038212575.1 Flavobacteriales bacterium | reverse complement strand
AAAACAGATATATTTGGCAACCATAAATGCGCAGACAAGATGGAATGGTAGTATGTTTGCATGGGCATCGGTACGAAGAGACCTAGTTGATTATTTTGACAACAGATTTTTAACCGATGACACACTTAATTGAACACTCCCTTTTGTATTTCAAAATTGATCTTTTTCCAAAAATTCTTTGATTTTCTTTTCTTCCCAACGTCTGAAAATATTGTTTCCCATATTGATTGCATAAAAAACATAAAGAGCGTGAGACACTATACCAAAGCCCCAGAAAAAGGCGGTAGCATAATTTCCCAAATCGGCAAAATCGATTTCTTTACTATTGAAAACGTTTGCGGAAATAAGTATGATTACAATATTAACGATTACATACACTGCTAAATGGCTATAAAAACCTTTCAACGTTTCCACTTTTTTCTTTGCTCTTAAATAGGCAAGACTTCTCTTAGTTTCCATTTTGACTCTTTTTAATCTTTATCAATAAATTTTTTCAACTGTCTATCTTCCCATTTTTTAATGAATGGAAATTTATATTGAAATACTTTTGCGGCGTGAAACAATAAACCTATTCCCCAAAAAATAGGAACTATTAAAATATTCCAATCTACCCATTCTATAAAATTTTTATCCGGAGACTGGTTCTTAAAAAATTCCAATACTTCTGCTCTCACAATAAAAATAGCGATGTTCACAATAATATAAACTAACAAATGATTGTAAAAACCCTTTAGCATTTCTAGCCTCTTTAGGGCCTTTCTCAATTTTATGTCTTCAGAATAATCCATTTTAGTTCAAGTTGTTTTTATTGTTTTTTTCCTCCTCTTCCATAAATTGTTTCAATTTTCTTTCTTCCCAATCTTTCCCTATAAAAGGTGTCCATTGAAATACTTTTATCGCATGAAAGAAAATGCCAATTCCCCAACCGAATGCAGCCCATAAAAACCAAGGATAATCCCATTGGTTTGTGTAATAGTTCAATCCAGCTAGGAAGGAAATAAAGATGATATAAAACATCAAACTACTGTAGAATTTCTTTATTTCAGCAACGCGCCGTTTTGCTTTAAAATATTTGCTGTCTTTGTTTTCGAGTTCCATAATTGTTGTTTTTAAATGATGGTATAAAAGTAAAGTAGCTTAAGAGCATTTTATAATAGAATCTTCCGAACCGTACTATTTATAGGATGAACCGTAATTTATTCATCTTTGTCCATCAATTCCCTAATTTTGCGTTCTTCCCAATCTTTTCCGAAGAAGGGATTATAATTGAAAGTTTCCGAAGCATGGCTCGTTACCCCAATGCCCCAACCCACAATGGGGAAAAACGCCCAGGGAAAACCGGTATTTGAAATATAGTTCAGGTACACAAATCCCGGAACGCAAACTAAATAAATACCAAAATGGATATAAAAACCCTTCAGTTCCTCAACCCGTTTTTTGGCAAGCTTATATTTTTTTTCTGAAATAAATGTATCCGATGTATTCATAATTTGAATGTTTTCTCCCAAAATGGGAATGGTAATACTGAACTCTTTTCGGTTCTCGTTAATAATTACGGGGCGCTTGGTTAAAAGCGCATACCTATCCCGAATATTTCGTAGCCCTACGCCCGTGCTTTCCCTTAAAACCTGTTTGGGTTGGCTATTATTGGTCACAACCAAATTGCCGTTTTCTTCCGAAATAGTTATGTGAAGTTTCTTGGAAGGCGTTACTTGATTGTGCTTTACAGCGTTTTCCAACAAAAGTTGAAGCGACAGTGGGACTACTTTTGCCTGTGGGTTCTCCAATTTTACAGGTTTTGTAAAAATAATACTGTCCTCAAAACGTACTGCCAAAAGAGACATATAAAGCTCTGCAAATTTAAGTTCTTCCTCCAAGGTTACCAATTCTTTGGCTTTCTGCTCCAAAACATACCGATACACTTTTGAAAGCGATGTTGTAAAACGGGTTGCGGCCTCAGGGTTTTCTTCGATCAAACTGGTAAGTACGTTCAAACTGTTGAAAAGAAAATGTGGATCGAGTTGGTTTTTCAGGGCATCAAACTTCGCAGAAGCGGTCCCTGCAATTATTTTCTGCTCGGTAACCCTTTTTTCCTGCTTGTTTCTGTAATAGTAGACCACATAAAATATTGTGGTAACCACGAAAGAAATAATGAAGGATATGTAATAATACTCAACCCTTTCCGCAGAAATAAATTCCGAAAAAGCCTTTCCATCAATCACTACTTCAGTGATGAAGCGGATAAAAAATAAGCTCAAAAGTGTAATCAAAATCCCGCCAAAAAGTCCCTTAAAAAGGTTCTTTGCCTTAAATACTTGGTTTGGAAATTTTTTAAGCAAAAACCCAAAATAATAGGCGTTTACCAAATAAAGGACCACAGCGTAAAGTTGGTTATAGAAAAATGCAACAAGAAGTTCCCTCCCGTTGGAAAAAGTGTAGCCGTTAGCATATTGCACGATGCCCAACACAATAAACACCAATGAGCCAACAAAAAAAGCTTTTCCGAGGTCTTTTAAAATACGCTTCATTATTTTTATTCGGATTTAAACCTACAAGTTCTTAAAGACCTTGCAGGAAGTTCAAAGATTATTTACAGCTTTCCGCCTGAATTTGTTTGGCGCGTTCCTCGCCATAAGTTGGGTAAAATTCAGCTGCTGGTTTAAAGGTAGCAAAAAGATTTATGGCTCTTTGGATGTCTTTACAATAAGGCTCCACACTCTGACCAAAATATTTTGCCCCGCCCATATCCCATTCTGCTTTTGCCAAAATCATTCGAGGGTTGTTTGGCGCCAGTGTCAAAGCTTTATTATAAAGTTCAGACGCTTTTGCAGAATAGGTCATTCCGTATTGCTGGCCGTCAAAAACAATCCACACGGTATATAATTGTGCTTGCAAAACAAATAAATCTGGGTTGTCTTTTGAAATAGCTGTTGCATCATTAATAAAATTCTGTGCTTTGTCCAATTGGGCTTTCAGTTTTGCGGGATCCTTTTCGGCAAAACTGTTTATTACGTTAATTTGTGCAACATAATAAGCCGGCAACCAATTGTCGGGTTCTGCAGCGGCTATCCGTTCAAAGGTGTTGGCTGCATCCCAGGATTTGTCTTCTTGCCACAATTGAAAAGCTTTGCGCATTCCCTGTTGATATTTGGTAGGCGCTGCATCTGCGGTTGCAGTTATTTCGGTTTGGGCCTGCATTACCAAAACGGTAAAGAAAAGAGTGAGGTAAGTGATTATGTTTTGCATGGTTATATTTTTTATTAGTTATTACTATTCTTTATTATTGTTCAAATTTCCTATAAAATATTTCTTTTGAAAAAATCCAGTTACCCAATTGTTGAATTTAGGGTCTGAATTGTGGCTTCGTCCCCTCCCAGCCTTCCGCCGTGGCGGAGAGGAGCCCAGAAAAGTTCCCCTTTGGGGGTTAGGGGGACTACAAATTATCAAGTTGGTTATCTTTCCCATCAGTACTAATAGTCCAAAAGAACCCAACAAAAAAGAACTGATCTGCCGCTGGGCGCAACTCTCTTCGTGCAAATTTCCCGTTTGCATCCGGTGCGTTCGCGTATTGATAGCCATTCACATTTTTAAAGGCGAAAGCGTTGTTTATTGAAAAATATAAAATCTTTTGTTGCGAAAGCAGATATGCCCAATTCAAACTCACACTGTTGTAACCCCTTGTTTCTTTCTGAAGAAATCCAGGTTCATTCAAGTCTGTGTAAGTCCGGCCGCTTCCGTATTGATAACTGAAACCTATTTGGCTTTTCCAATCGTTGATCCAATATTTTGCTACAACAGAAAGATTGTGTGTGTTCGCAAAATTCGGTGTGGCTTCAATCGGAAAATTTTTATATTTCCGTTGAGTGTCCAAATAGGAATAACTTACCCAATAATCGATATTTTTTAGTGTTTCATTATCGCGCCAAAAAATGTCTAAACCTTGTGCGTAACCATCTCCGTTGTTGTTAAATATGCTGTTCACGTCGGGCATTGTTTCATTATAGGTTACCAGATTGCTGTATTGTTTTCTATAAACTTCCGCACGGAAAATTCGGTTGTTTGCGGAATATTGGTAGTTCATTATATAATGCTGCGTGTGCTGTGCTTCCAAATTATTTGTGAATTTCAACACCTCATTTTCTGGTTGCTGAAAAAAATCGCCATAGGCTAAAGAAAGCTGACTGTTCTTCCCAGTTTTATAAGCAAACGAAACCCTTGGTGAAACCGTAAACTCTTTAAACAACTCGCTGTACTCTCCGCGAACGCCCAACTTTAAAGCAACTTTTCTCGAAAAAATAATATCCGCTTCCGTAAAAGCTGCCGAAATGTTATTATTATAGCCAAGTTTCGCCGTAAAATCAGGTTCGTCATAATTTTCGTTGAAATCGGTCACAAATTGTTCCGCGCCAAAATTCAGTTTAAAACGGTTGCTGAAACGTTTTTTCAGTTTCAACTTAAAATGCGCAGAATTTTCAACATCTTTAATATCCGATTCATCAATGCCAACTTTTGTATTACTGTAAGTATAACTTCCGCCCGCAAAAATTGTCCAATCGTTTTTAAGCATTTCACTGAAAGTGGCGTTGGTATAAAAGTTTTGATTGTTCAATTTAAAACGTACGCCTTCGGATTGGTTGATGTCTTCCTGCGTAAGTTCAAAATTGGAAGTATCAAAGGCCCCGTAAATTTTGAGCAATCCATCCCCAATTTTCTGACGAAAAACCGCTTCACCCGATGCTGTTTCAAAAGGCTTTTGCCAATCATTTCTATCAGGAAGTATTGCGATATAGGGCGCAAGATTTATATAGGAAGCATTTAAGCTTAAAGAGCTACCCTTGTTCCACGAAGCCTTTGACGAAGGGGAATCCCATTTTTCAGTATGCCCCAGCCCGCCACCAACACTCATAATAGCGATATCGGTCTTTTCCTGTGCGGGTTCATCTATTGTATTCAAAAGCAAAACCGAAGACAGCGCCTGCCCGTATTCCGCTGAATAGCCGCCGGTTGAGAAGGTAATTCCGTCAAAAAGAAACGGACTGTATCTTCCACGGGTCGGAATGTTATCAGTTGTTGGGCTATAGGGTGTAAAAACACGAATGCCATCAATAAAAATTTGAGTTTCCCCCGCATCGCCGCCACGTACAAAGAGGCGACCATCTTCGGCAACGGTAGTTGTTCCGGGTAGCGTTTGCAGCGCACCAACAAAATCTCCCAATGCGCTTGCTGTCGTAACAATATCCAAAGGTTTTAGGACCGAAATTTTACTGTTGTCGCCTGCAGAAAATGATCCTGCGGAAATGGTTACGGTTTCTAAAGAATTAACATCGTCACGGAGCACGATTTTTAGATTTTTCATTTTTGAAATATCGTCGGTCAGTTTAAATGGTTCAAAAGAAACGTATGAAATAGTCAAGGTTTGAGTACCTGTTTCCGAAGTTCCAAAGGAAAATTTTCCATTTTCATTAGATGAAGTCCCGTCATACGTGCCCTCTAAATAAACATTCGCGCCATTGATTGGCGTACCGTTATTATCTGTGACCGTTCCGGAAACTGTATTTTGACTAAAAATGAAGATGGGTAAAAAAAGAGATAAAAGAGTAATGACTGAAATTTTCATGGATTGGTTGGTTTTTATTTTCAGGTCAAAGGTGAAATTTCAGCATATCTTTTCAGAAAAAAATATGCTGAATTGTAAAAATTGGGTGTTCAATTGTAGTTTAGATAATCCGGCAAGAGCAGAACTTTGCTGCTTTGCGCCTTTGCGTGAAAAAATAGGCTCGCAAAGGCGCAGAGACGCAAAGACTAATTTCATTCAACAAACTCTAAAATATCTCCGGGCTGACATTCCAATACTTCACAAATGGATTCCAGTGTACTGAAGCGCACTGCCTTTGCTTTTCCGGTTTTCAAAATCGAAAGGTTGGAAAGCGTCAGTCCCACTTTTTCGGAAAGCTCGTTTAGGGACATTTTTCGTTTGGCCATCATTACGTCAAGGTTTACTACTATTGGCATAATTAGATTGTTAGCTCGTTCTCGTTTTGTATCTCTACTCCCTTTTTAAAGACCAACGCTATTATGTAAATGATACCTGCAAAAAACAGGAACTGCTCCGCGCCCCAGTCTATTTGCAACATAATTCCCTGTTCTATTATACGCTCACCATATTGTTCCGCAATTATAGCAACAATGCCAATACTCAGAGCATAATAACTAATTTCGGATATAAGCGAAGCCGTCTTTTCGTTGAATGGGTGATTTAAGTCGAACTTCAGAAAAAGTTTTACAACGAGAAAGGCAAGGTATGCTTTCATTGCCGTTAAGGCAATTAACATACTGGCTACACCAATGTATTTTTCAAGATCAAAATTATAAAGATCATTAAGATTTAACCCGAGATAAAGGTCCTGCGCACCTTCGGGATTAATGAAAAGACTTACGAAAAAAGAAATGAGCAACGCGCCAGTTTTAATGCAAAGACCAATGAACACTATCCAGAAAAGTATGTTCATTAATTTCAAAATAATAGTTGTTTTCATAATAGGTTGAATTAAAATTACTTGGCGAATGTAAATAAATATTTATTGATAAACAATAAATATATTTTATTTTTCGACAAATAAAATAGTTCTCAATATAATTTTCTGAAGTAAAAAATGGTAGAGCTTTCGATTTTAAAGGTTTTTAAGAAAATTCTATTCTACTTTTTTCTGAATCAAAAAATGGAAAAATTGTATCTTCGGAAGAAAACAACACAAAATGACCGATTCCCAAAAAGTTGATGCTTTTATAGCAGCACAGACAAAGTGGAAAGAAAAGCTGCAACAGCTTCGCGCTGTTTTCAAAAAAACAGAACTTACAGAAGAAGTAAAATGGGGCAAACCCACATATACTTTAAATGGAAAGATGGTGGCTGCAATGGCAGATTTCAAAAACCACATGGCGCTTTGGTTTCATCAAGGGGTATTTCTAAAAGACAAACACAACAAACTTATCAACGCACAGGAAGGCGTTACCAAAGCGCTCCGCCAATGGCGTTTTGAGGAAGAAGATGAAATTGATTCCAAGCTTGTTTTGGAATATATTAAAGAAGCAATTGCGAATGCTGTGGCGGGGAAAGTATTGAAGAAAGCAGTAAAAAAAGAAATTTCCATTCCCGAAATTTTCAAAAATGCGCTGGAGGAAGACAAAGATTTAAAGAAAAATTTCAATAGCTTAACACCCGGAAAACAGCGCGAATATTCAGAATATATAGGTGAAGCAAAACGCGAGGCAACCCAACAAAAGCGGCTCGAAAAATGTAGGGAACTGATAAAAAAGGGTGTTGCACTTAACGATAAATATAAAAACTACTAATGGCTATAAAACCAAATTTTGAAAGATATACCAGCCGCCAATTATGGTTTTATACTCGGCGTGCATTTTGGATTTTGGTGGCTTGGGTCATTATTTCAAACGTCATGTTTTTTTATGAATTTATCACGCTGAAAAGCAACGGCGTATTGAGTTCCAGCTATGACTTTTATTCAGCAATTATGGCCAACCTCATCGTCGCCATTTCAGCAGGTCTCATTGGCGGAATAGTAACTGTAAACCTAATGGAACGCTGGCTACGACGCTTGGTTTTTTGGAAAGCCCTTCTATATTTAATAATAGCATACACTCTTACGGCATTATTAGTTGGTTCCATGGGTGCGCTATATATAACAAGTGAAGACTTGGGAGTTCCTTTTTATTCTTGGGAAGTAATTCAAGAAACTTTATATTTTTTTGGTTCGTGGCTTTTCATCAAGAATTATATTATTTGGCTTTTTATCGTTTTGGTTACGCTCATCGTTTTGATTGTGAATGATAAATACGGGCCTGGAGTCTTTCCAGATTATTTAATGGGAAGATATTTTAGACCAAAGCACGAACGGCGTATTTTTATGTTTGCCGATTTAAAAAACGCAACTGGAATTGCAGAAAGTTTGGGTGAAGAAAAATACTTTAATTTCTTGAAGGATTTCTTCAGACATATTGCGCCAGCAATTATACAAACCCGAGGCGAGGTTTATCAATACGTAGGCGATGAAGTGGTTGTTTCTTGGAAAATGAAGTGGGGGCTAAAACACGGAAATGCAATCCAGTGTTTTTACTCCATGAAAAAAATCATTAACTACAAGGCTCCCAAATATTTAAAAAAATACGGCGTTGTTCCCGAATTTAAAGTGGGCCTTCACTACGGCACGGTAATGGTTGGTGAAATTGGACAAATAAAACGCGATATTGCTTTTTCTGGTGATGTTTTGAACACAACCTCGCGCATTCAAGCAATGTGTAACGAGCTTGATGTTGAAATTTTAGCATCAAAACCATTTGCCGATATAGCCTATAAATTACCCAAAGGCGTTACCAAAAAGGAAATGGGAAAGGAAAAACTGCGCGGCAAAAGTGAAGAGATGGAATTGGTTACTTATTTGAAGCAGTAAACATAATTTGCAATCAGCATTTAAACTTATAAACATTAAAAACATGAAAACGGACACTTACACCAAAACAATCCTGACCATTATTGCAATTTGTTTAACAATTAACGTTGTAAAGGATTTCGATGTTTTTCCAGCGGCCTATGCCTCTGAAAAGGCTGAACCCAAACCAGTAAACGAAGTGATGGATGTTCGTTTGGTGGACATCAACACTTATGACGAACTGAATGTAAACCTAAAAAGTGTGGACACTTACGACGAGGTAAAAGTGAATATCAAAAAAATTGAAACCACGGACGAGCTGGATGTAAATCTTGATGAAATTGGAGGCGGCTGGGTTTCAAACGGCGGACCTATTCCTGTGAAAATAGCCCCCTAAACCCCGAAGGGGGAATTCCACTGTTATATTTTAAGTATGAAGAAAGTTTCAGCTTACTCCTCCTTTGGGGGCAGGGGGGCTTTGTAGGGCCTAATAATCAACCGTGCAGCACGATCATAGTTGATGTAACTATACGTCCAATTAAAAAACGTAACTACACGATTTCGGAAACCGACCAAAAACCAAAGATGCACAAACATCCATAAAAACCAAGCAATTGCACCGCCAAAGTGCAACTTGCCAAAATCTACCACGGCTTTGTTTCTGCCCACGGTGGCCATAGTACCTTTATCAAAATATTCAAAAGGTTCCATTTCTTCGCCCTTTAGCATTTTTCTGAAATTTTTGCCCAAGTGCTTTCCCTGTTGGATTGCTGGTTGCGCCACTTGGGGATGTCCTTTGGGATATTCCTTGTTTTCCATAAAAGCAATATCTCCCAAAGCATATATGTTTTCAAAACCCTTCACTTTATTGAATTCATCAACTCTATAACGGTTAGCCTTTTCTACCAATGCTTCGCCATTTATGCCTTTTATGGGCGCGCCGGTAACACCCGCAGCCCAAATAAATGTGGCGGTTTCAAACTTTTTACCATCTTTTGTGGTTACTGTTTTTCCGTCGTAATCGCTGATGAACGTTTCAAGGTGAACTTGAACGCCAAGATTTTCAAGGAATTTTAGTGCTTTTTTTGATGCCGTTTCACTCATTGGCGGCAAAACCCGATCCAGACCTTCAATAAGGTGCACGTTCATTTCTTCTTCCTCGAGTTCGGGATAATCATTTTCGAGAATTCCTTTTCTAAATTCTGCCAAAGCTCCGGCAAGTTCCACTCCCGTAGGTCCTGCGCCAGCTATTACAAAATTGAGCAACCGTTTTCTTTCCGCTTCATCAGTAGTAATATCGGCCTTTTCGATATTCTGAAGCATCAAACTTCGTATGTTCAGTGCTTGTGGGACGGTTTTCATTGGCATACTATTTTCAGCAATGCTTTCGTTTCCGAAGAAATTGGTTTTTGTTCCCGTAGCGATTATCAAATAATCATATTTCAAACTTCCGACGGAGGTTGAAATTGTATTGCTACCAGTATTTATATTTTCAACTTCAGCCATTCTAAAGTGAAAATCCATATTCTTTCTGAAAATTTTCCGAAGCGGATACGCAATAGAATCTGGTTCCAAACCAGCAGTAGAAACTTGATATAATAATGGTTGAAAAGTGTGATAATTATGCCTATCAAAAAGCACAATCTGCACCTTTTCTTTTTGAAGTTTTTTTATGAAGGAAATACCAGCAAATCCACCACCTATCACAATAATTCGGGGTACACTGGTTTCAGGAATATTCATCTTTTTTTTATTAAGTATAAAAGTACAATTTGTTCATCGAGTTATCTTATTTTTTAAGATTTTTGTAACAAAGCAATTCCTAAGAACACTAATTAAAAAGCCAACAACGAACCATTGAACAAAGAACTGGAACATAGTTTTGTTGCCCAACTGGAGGAGAACCAAAACATTGTACATAAAATCTGTAGGTTATACACCAATGACAGGGATGCCCACAACGACCTGTTTCAGGAAATAACTATACAGCTTTGGCGCGCCTATCCAAAGTTTCGGGGCGATTCCAAATTTAGCACATGGATGTACCGTGTGGCGCTCAATACTGCGATAACACTTTACAGAAAATCGAAGCGTACTATAAAAACACAGGATTATGAAGGAGTTAGTTTTAAGATCTCTTCACAACCGTATGACGATACCGCAGAGCAACAGCTAAAACTAATGTACAGCGCAGTAAAAGATTTGAACGATATTGACAAGGCACTTGTTTTTCTGTATTTGGAAGACAAAAACTATAAAGAGATTTCTGAAACTTTGGGTATTACCGAAGTAAACGCACGCGTGAAAATGAACAGGATAAAGGAAAAATTACGAACTATTTTAAATCCGTAACCCACTATGGATGAACTTGAACTATTAAAAAAACAATGGCAAAGTAGGGAACAGGAGCTTCCCAAGTTAAGCTTTGGCGATATTTATAAAATGCTGCTGAAGAAATCCTCATCTATAGTGAAGTGGATATTCTACATCAGTATTGCCGAGATTGTTTTTTGGACTTTGCTCGCGCTCTTCGTCCCGGAATCGAGCACTAAATTTAGCGATGACATTGGTTTGCACAATATTTTGGTAGCCGTTAATGTAGTAAACTATTTAGTTTTCGGATTTTTCATATTTCTTTTTTACAGAAATTATCGGAAAATTTCAACAACAGATTCCATAAAAGAATTGATGGGAAACATTTTGCGCACGCGAAAAACAGTAAAATATTTTGTTATTTACAATATAACCACTTCAGTTTTACTTATTGTAGGCATCAATATTTACTATTATTTGAACCAAGATATTGTTTTTAGGTTTATGACTGAAGACTACGGCATCGCAAACATTACTCAGGAAAGATTTATGAAAATGTTTTTTGCCATTCAAATCCTTTTCGGAATTGTGATGATTGGTTTCGTGCTATTGTTTTACAGACTTGTTTACGGAATATTATTGCGAAGACTCCACAAAAACTACAAAGAGTTGGAGAAAATAGATTTTTGAAGAAAGTAGCAGTTTGCTGCGGCGGTATTAAGTTTATTTGCATTGTATAACTGCCAACTGCTGCTGAACACTGAACACTTTTTTAATAACGCCACTCACGCTCTTTATTGAGCTCTTCCTCACTTTGAATTGCTGAGGTGGGAATTACTTTTAGAAAGGACGGATGCTGCTCAATTGCATATTCAAGTTTTTCAACAATTTCATCCATCGTGTCATTTTCATAATCAATATCCAGCGGCGGTTTTATTTCCATCGATTGAAGAATGCCGCGCTTTTTAATACGGATTCCCTTTTTATCAAAAGATCTTCTAAAACCATCAATTACAATAGGAACAACTACGGGTTTATTCTTTTTAATTATATGCGCCGTTCCTCTGCGTATGGGTCTCCAAGGTTTGGTTGTTCCCTGGGGGAAAGTAATTACCCAGCCGTCATCCAAGGCTTTGGTGATGCTGCTCACATCGCTCATCTTTACCTGTTTATTCACCTCTTTACCTTTCTCACGCCAAGTGCGCTCAATACTTATGGAGCCAGCGTAGGCAAGAATTTTAGGAAGTAAACCCGCTTTCATTGTTTCCTTTGCAGCAACAAAATAAATATTCAACTTTGGTCGCCACAAATAGCCAACGTTTTTTATACTGTCGTCCCTTCCGCTCAAACTAGCGTTAAAAACATGGAGCATTGCAGCTACATCGGCAAAATACGTTTGGTGGTTGCTTACAAAAAGTACATTTTTCTCGGGAAGTGCTTTCAGAATCTCACTACCGTGAATTTGTAAATCGTTAAAACCCTTAAAACGTCTGTGAGTCATAAGACCTGCAATCCGTATTAACCAGAGTTTTAAAAAAAGTATATGCCCGAATGGGTTTTTTTTGAAGAGACTCATTTTCAGTGGTCGGTATTCAGTGGTCAGTATTCAGTATTCAGTGGTCAGTGTTCAGTGTTCAGTGGTCAGTATTCAGATTGGTTTTGCACTTTGGTTCATCCTTCATATTTCAAACACCCGTTATTTTTAGAATTTCGATTTCATTTTCGATTTCGATTTCGATTTCACTTATAACAAATATACTAAAATAAGCCATTACAGTGCCATTTTCAACAATTCGCGCACTTCATTGAGCATCATTGCGGTAGCGCCCCAAACTATGTGGCCGTTCAGTTTAAAGGCGGGCACTTCAATGTTTGTGGCGTATGAAGTGGTAAGCGTTTGACTAATAATGTTTGCATCATCCATAAAATCCTGTAAAGCCACTTCTATGAGTGCTTCTACTTCTTCTTCATGTGGAACAAATTTAGGCGACTCAGAAGTTATTCCCAAGAAAGGTTGCACAAAAAAATTGCTCGGCGGGATGTATATTTCGGTAAGTTTTTTGAGCACCGAAATCGTTTTCCGTGAAATCCCCACCTCTTCTTCCGTTTCCCGAAGCGCAGCATCTTGAATGGTCTCGTCTTCATCCTCGAGTTTTCCGCCGGGAAAACCAACTTGTGCGGAATGCACTCCATCGTAAGTTTTCCGAAGAATCAAAATCAGCCGCGTTTCAAAATTTTCCGAAGGGTAAAAAAGCGAAATTACTCCAGCCCGCTTTGCTGTATCTTTTTCTCTGGCTATTCTTTTCAATTCTTGCAAACGTTCAATCGGCGCCATTTTAAATTGTACAGCTTCGCCCGGAAGTTCCATTTTTGTTACTTTTACAATCCGTTTTTCAAAATCGCGAAAATCCATTTATGAAATGCCTATTAATAATTAGTAAACTACGAAGATGAATAATTCGGGCATTACATCTTCCGCTTTATCAAATAAAATGTACAGATGAAAAAGTTGTTTATTTATTACTTCGGAATTTTTCTTTTCTTCGGAAGCTGTGAAGATAAGAAAAAGGCGTCCGAAACCGAAAATCAAATCGAAACTGAAATCGAACCCAAAGTGAAAGATGAAACTGAAGTTGAAAAGAAGGACACATCCGATTATCCAGAGATCACCAATGAAAATCTAGTTTCTTTCTTAACCGAATACGGCAAAAAAAATCCTGAAACCAAGGTTTCGATAACAACCCGTTTTGGCGATATTGAAATTGAACTTTACAAAGACACGCCACTGCACCGCGCCAATTTTATTTATTTGGTCAAGCAACATTATTTTGATGAAACCTTTTTTCATCGCGTGGTCCCTAATTTTATAATCCAAGCTGGCAACAGCGATTTGGTTTCCACCCAAAAGAAACGTGCCGCTTTGGGAAAGGAATATTTGCTTCCCGCAGAAATTCTTCCCGGCAATGTTCACGAATACGGAACGATTTCCGGAGCAAAGGAATATCGTGAAAATCCGGACAATAGAACTGCGCCTTATGAATTCTTCATCTTCCTCGGCCCAAAATCCTCAACAACACATTTAAACGGAAAATACACCATCTTCGGAAAAGTGACTAAAGGAATGGATGTAGTGGAAGAAATTTCAAAAGTGAAAGCCGACGATGGCGATTGGCCACTTAACAATATCTATATTACTGCAAAGGTGATTGAATAGGAAATTCCAAATAAATCCAAAAAACAAATTACAAACCCACCGCAAACAAAAGGACAGGTAATCTTAAATTGACAGGCATCAAATTTCAAAAAAAATATTCAATATTCAAAAAATATCGATTTCTAAACTTCCTAAACCCCTCAACTCATCAACTAATCGACTTCCTTCCTATAAATACTCGGCAACGAAAGTTTAAAATAAACCGCCAACAACCGAACAACAATTACAATGGAGCCTGAAATAATAACAATAAAATTTTCAGAAATTGGAGAATAGTGTAGTAAGAAATACGCCAAAGCTCCCAAAATACAAGCCGTAGCATAAATTTCCTTTCTAAAAATAATCGGGATTTCATTACAAAGAATATCGCGGATAACGCCACCAAAACAGGCCGTCATCGTTCCCAAGGCCACACAAATAATAGGGTGAAAACCAGCCGCAATCCCTTTTTCTACGCCAACTATGGTATAGAGTGCAATTCCAATGGTGTCAAACAAAAACAACGAACGGCGAATGTAGCCCAATCTTTTTCTGAAGATTACTGCAAAAATTGTAGAACAGAAAATAACGTAAACAAACGTAAGGTCGCGCATCCAAGCCACGTTTGCATCAATCAAAACGTCGCGCAAAGTTCCACCTCCAACTGCCGTAACAAAAGCAATTATCAAAATTCCGAATGGATCCAAGCGCTTATTGAGCGCCGTAAGCACCCCTGAAATGGCGAACGCGATGGTTCCCAAGATGTCTATTAAAAGTATCAACTTCACATGTTCTGGGTATAATAGTTATAATCCTTTATTACTTTGTCTATGAATTTTATGGGTGTTTCTTCCAATTTAACTTCCATTACATTCGCCACTTTACTGGCTAATTTCAAAATAACATTGTGGTTTCCGTTATAACGGGCTTCTGTAAAAACACTTTTAATGGTCTGAATTTCCGAATCACTGAATACGGTAACTTGCGGATAATATGGTTCATAGTTTTCGGGAATATCCATCAAAATAGTTTGCGAAAAACTTACAATCTGTTTTTCGGTGATAACCGTAGTAACAGCAGCAACATCCCCCAAGCGTTGGCCTTTTCCGTTCAAAAGAATAGTTACGAGCGCCAAACCGCCGCTGGTTGCTGTAATATCAATAATTCGCAATAGCCAGCGCAATAAATAATTTGAAAAAGCAGGTTTTGAACCATCAGTTTTTACAACCCGTAATTTCATTACAGCTTTACCAGGACTCCGCCCGTTCCAAAGCGTTTCCCATAACAAATGATATAGAAAAAGTGGCAACCCAATGGTGAGCCCGACAATCATATAATAATCATCTGATAAGTTAACATTGGCGAAAACCATGATTACGATAAAAACATAAAAACCCATAATTAGGCCGTCAACCAAATAAGCTACAATGCGTTCGCCAACACCAGCAACATTTTGAAGAATGTTTACATTTTGGGCGGTTTCTATTTGAAAATTATCCATTAAATATGTTTCTTTGGGCAAAAGTACTGCACAATATGCGCGAAGCCGCTTTTGCGAAGCAAAATAAAGATAAATGGTTAAAATTTGAAAATGTTCTTCGGAATAATATTCAAATGAATCCCGATGAACTTAGTGCACTTTACATTGAAGTTACCGATCATTTGAGCTACGCCCGAACTTTTTATCCCAACAGCAACACACTCAATTATTTAAACGGGCTTTCCGTTTTGGCGCACCAAAAAATATACAAAACCAAACGCGAATCGCGAACGCGATTTATCACTTTTTATACGAAGGAATTTCCAATGTTTTTTTCGCAATACCACAAACAATTGCTGATTGCTTTTGTTGTATTTCTGCTTTTTTCCATTGTTGGTGCCTACTCTGCAGCTACAGATGGAAGTTTTGTAAGGCTAATTTTGGGTGATGGGTATGTGAATATGACTCTGGCAAATATTGAAAAAGGCGATCCAATGGCGGTTTACAAAGAAATGGGCGCGCTCAATATGTTTCTCGGAATCACGATCAATAATATTACTGTGGCACTTTATGCCTTTGTTTATGGATTGTTTTTAAGCCTCGGGACGATTTTCATCATTATGCGGAATGCCATTATGCTCGGTTCTTTTCAATATTTCTTTTACGAAAAAGGATTGCTGTGGGAATCAGCACGAACTATTTGGATTCACGGAACTATTGAAATTTCGGTAATAATAATTGCTGCCTGTGCAGGACTGGTTTTGGGCAATAGTATACTTTTCCCGGGAACTTACACTCGTTTGCAATCCTTCGTACGCGGTGCAAAAGACGGATTGAAAATAATGCTTAGTACCGTACCATTTTTCATCATTGCGGGATTTTTGGAAGGATTTGTAACACGCCACACCGAAATGCCCGATTGGCTGGCAATAGTGATAATTGGAAGTTCATTATTTCTGATTATTTATTATTACGTTTTATATCCCTTGAAATTGAGGAAGAAGTCGATGAGTTTAGAAGTTTAGAAAAAATTAATTAATAATAAAATTAAAAGGTACAATTTCAATGTATGTCTGAGACTGTCGAAGACCGCATTTCGAAAGGTGCTTTGTGACAAAAACAATAGTATCAACAGTATCAACAGCATCAATAGAATCCATAGAATCCAAAAAATATGAACGAAACAATAAACTTTAAAAAACAGCGCGAACTGGGAAGCATATTGACCGATATTTTCAAATTCATCCGGCTAAACTGGAAATTGCTTTTCGGAATGATTCTTAAAATTGCAGGGCCGGCGTTGCTCATTATGCTTGGCGGTTTTGTATTTTACATGCAATCGTTCGTAGGTGGTTTGGGGATGCTTGAAGCCGTAGGGTCTTTAGAAAATTTTTCAACAAATATGATTTTATCATTTTTAGTATTATTGATATCAGGAGTAGTCTATTATGCTTTGCTTAATGGTGTGGTGCTACATTTCATAAAATCGTATATAAAAAATGGAGGCGTTGTTATTAAAAATGAAGTTAACCAAGGAGTAAAAAACGATTTTTGGAAATTAATCGGAACTAGTTTTCTCGTGGGTATCATTGTTTTCGTTGGCGCTATGTTTTGCGTTATTCCTGGAATATATCTTGGCGTGGTGCTTTCAACCGCCTATGCCGTTGTAATTTTTGACGGGAAAGAAGTAAGTGATACTATAAGCTATTGTTTCAACTTGATTAAAGATGAATGGTGGATAACCTTTGCAACTCTTCTGGTTACTGGGCTACTATATTATTTTATTATGATCGTCTTTCAGATTCCACAGTACATTTATTTCTTCATAAAAGCATTTACAATGAGCCAAGAAGTTTCAGCAGATCCCGCGTCAATGTTTGATTGGGTTTATATTTTGCTCACCACAATCGGGATGGTTTTTCAATATCTTCTTTATGCAATAATAGTTATCTGTTCCGCTTTTGTTTATTTTAATTTAAACGAAAAGAAAAACTTTACGGGAACAATGGAAACCATAGATTCCATAGGAAAACAGGAACAATAAATATGCGCAAGTCGGTTTTCTTTTTTATCTTTTTATTGATTGTTGCCTTTGGTCATGCTTCACCTATTTTGCAGGATACCATTCCGCCACAAGCCGAAAAAGAGATTCAATATGACAAAACCGAAAACCTGAATCCACCGGTTTTCAACAAAGAAAAAATTCAGGAATTTAAAAAAGACAAAGCGTTTGATTATTCCGAAAAACCCGTTCAGGAAAACTGGTGGACGCAGTTCAAAAACTGGGTTTGGGAGCTTTGGTTAAAATTTTGGCACTGGCTGGTCGGCGATTTTGAAGCTGGAGGTTTTATATCGTTTTTGGTGCATATACTGCCGTATTTCATTCTTTTCACCATTTTGGTATTTGTGGTTTGGTTGTTTTACAAATTGAATCCCGGCGCAACATTTTTTAAATCGAAAGAAAAACCGGGAGTTTTCTTTTCAGAAGAAGAAGAAATAATCAAAAGCAAAAACATCAAAAAATTGATTGAGAAGGCTTTGGAAAACAAAAATTACAGGCTCGCTGTCCGCTATTATTATTTGTTTATTCTGAAAAAATTGACCGATGCCGAACTGATAAATTACGAATTCGATAAAACAAACAGTGAATATTTTGCCGAAATAACTTCCGAAAAAATCAATTCCGGCTTTAGAAAAGTGACGACGCTGTACGATTATATTTGGTACGGCAGTTTCGCCGTGACGGAAGAAGATTTTCTGAAAGCACAAAAAACCTTCAATTCATTGGAAAACGAAATCCCAAAAACCGTTGACTAAACTCCAAAAAATATTCCTCTTCGGTTTCCTGCTCGTGCTGGCGGCATTGGTGTACATGGAAGCAACCAAACCGCAGCCTGTAAATTGGTTTCCAAGCTATAGCAAAGAAGACAAAATTCCATTGGGAACCTTCGTTTTGCACGATTTACTGAAGGAATCTTTCAAAGAAAAATTTATAGAAAAAGACGCTCCACCATTTGAAGTTTTGCAAGAAGACAGTTTTAAAGGCACCTATCTTTTCATAAACAATGAAATTGATTTTGACGAAACCGAGCTCGATTCGCTGATGAATTGGGCGGAAAAGGGAAATACTGTTTTCGTTTCAGCAAATTATTTGGGTGAAAAATTACTCGACACCCTAAAATTGGAAATGTCAACCGAAGTAAACGTTGAAAAAATAGGCACCGAACCTTTGCTGAAATTGGTACATAAAAAGTTCGCTTCGCAGAAACCTTTTCACATTAAAAAAGATTTGCCAGTTCGTTATTTTTCAGAAATTGATACACTTTCCCATACGGTTTTGGGTGTTTCTGGAGGATATATTGATTCATTGAAAATTAAAGAGCCTCGCATCAATTTCATAAAAATTCCAATGGGAAAAGGTCAAATTTTTCTTCATTTACAGCCAGAAATTTTTTCAAACTTCTTTCTCCTTTCCGAAGAAAATGCAACGCATACGGTCCAAGTTCTTTCATATTTAAACACTGGCGAAACCATTTACTGGGACAATTATTACAAAACGGGAAAGCATCTTGATATATCGCCATTGCGGGTTTTGCTGAACAACAAATACTTTAAATGGGCATACTATTTTGTGCTGATTGGTGTTTTGCTTTTCATCATTTTTGAAGGGAGAAGAAAACAGCGAAGCATCCCGATTGTGCAACCGCTGACCAACAAAACATACGAATATACGCGAACAATTGCGGGAATGTATTTGGACAAAAAAGAACACAATTTGATAGCACAAAAACAGATTTCGCTCTTTTTGGAATTTATACGAACCCGATTGCGGGTTCCAACTGAGAATATAAACGAGCGTTTTTACAAAGCAGTCGCCGAACGAAGCGGAAACACAAGCGGGGATACTTTGAAACTGTTTATCTTTATTGAAAAAGTGAACAATCAAAATAACACCAGCCAAGACGAATTGCTGAAACTCTATCAAGAAATTAAAGAATTTAAAAAGAAAACCGATGGAAAACCCTGAAGAATACAATAACGATTTACAATTTAACAACCGCATACCGCTGGACGAGCTGAAAGCGGCTGTGGACAATATAAAAAAGCAACTTTCCAAAATAATAATTGGGCAGGACGATTTTATTGAAATGCTAATAGTTGCCCTTTTGGCAAATGGCCACGTGCTCATTGAAGGTGTTCCGGGAATTGCAAAAACCATTACCGCAAAACTTTTTGCGAAAACATTGAAAACAGATTTCAGTAGAATTCAATTTACGCCAGATTTGATGCCGAGTGACATATTGGGAACTTCAATATTAAATATGAAAACTTCTGAGTTTGAATTTAAAAAAGGCCCGATTTTTTCAAACGTAATATTGATTGATGAAATAAACCGCGCACCCGCCAAAACACAGGCCGCGCTGTTTGAAGTAATGGAAGAACGGCAAATAACAATGGATGGCGAACGGCATATTATGGAATATCCCTTTATCGTGCTCGCCACCCAAAACCCAATAGAACAGGAAGGAACCTACGCTTTGCCGGAAGCACAATTGGATCGTTTTCTTTTTAAGATAAAAGTGGGCTACCCCAATTTGGAAGAGGAAATAACCATTTTAAAAACACATCACGAGCGGAAACAAGTAATTCCTGAAAATACGATCGAAGGTGTGTTAACGCCCCAAGCTTTAAAAACTTTCCGTGCCCAAGTGCAAGAAGTTTTAATTGAAGACAAGATATTTACTTACATCGCACAATTAGTTGACAAAACCCGAAACCATCCCCATTTGTTTTTGGGTGGTTCGCCACGGGCTTCGCTTGCAATTATGAATGCTTCAAAAGCGCATGCAGCCATCAGCGGAAGAGATTTTGTAACTCCGGACGATATAAAGAAAACTTTAGCGCCGGTGCTTCGACATAGAATAATTCTTTCACCCGAACGCGAAATGGAAGGAATGACGCCCGAAACGGTAATCGACCTCATCAGCCAATCCATAGAAATACCGAGATAAAAGTTTCAAATTCAATGTTCAATGTTCAATGTTCAATCTATTGATTAGAAAAAAAATTAAAACAGTTTTCAAAATTTGGAAAAAAAATAGAATCGACAAAAAATATTGAGCATATTTCCCAATCAAATCTTGGTTCTTGATTCTCGGTTCTTGACTCTTTTTCCTTTGTTCTTTGTTCTTTGTTCTGTGTTCACTACTCTTTTAGAAAAAAATGATAACATTCCTAAAATCCTTTTATTTAACTCCGCGATTTTTTTACGTAATGGCAGTGCTTTCCGTACTGTTTCTGTTTTCATATTGGTGGCAATGGCTGTTTGGGATTATTTGGATTTTAGTCTTGGTTTTTTCGGTTTTCATTTTACTGGAAATAACGATGGTTTTCAGCAAAAAAGGTTTGGACGGCGAACGTATTTTACCGGAAAAATTTTCGAACAGCGATAATAATCCAGTTTCCGTTCTGCTTATAAATAAGTATTCTTTTAAAATAAATGTCGGAATTATTGATGAATTGCCAATTCAATTTCAAAAAAGGGATTTCTTTAGAATTGTTTCCATCGCCGGAAAAAACAAAAACACCTTTCAATATGAAGTGAGGCCCGTTGAGCGCGGCGAATATATTTTTGGAAATTTGAATTGTTACGTTTCTTCAGAAATTGGTTTAGTCCACAGAAGATTTACCTTCAACGAAGAGCAGATGGTAAAGGTGTATCCATCTTTCATTCAAATGAAAAAGTATGATTTTCTGGCCATCGACAATCGAATTTCACATATTGGACTGAAAAAAATAAGACGCATTGGCCACACAATGGAATTTGAGCAAATAAAGGAATATGTGGCCGGAGACGATGTGCGCACTGTAAATTGGAAAGCAACCGGAAAGCACGCAAGATTGATGGTAAACCAATATCAGGATGAAAAAATGCAACCAATCTATTCGGTGATTGACACGAGTCGTGTGATGAAAATGCCTTTTAACGGTTTAAAATTATTGGATTATGCTTTAAACAGTTCATTAGCATTTTCCAACATTGCATTAAAGAAAAATGACAAAGTTGGATTGGTCGATTTTTCAAATAAGGCAGGAAATTTTCTTACTGCACAAGCGAAAAAAACTTATTTGAATAACATTCTCGAGGCTCTTTACAACATCGATACAAAGTTTTTGGATGCAGATTACGGCGTGTTGCAATCTTTGGTCAAACGAAAAATAACGCACCGAAGTTTGTTGATGCTCTATACTAATTTTGAGCATATTTCGGCACTTCACAGACAGTTGCCTTATTTGCTTGCCATTGCAAAAAAGCATGTTTTGGTAGTCATCTTTTTTGAAAATACCGAATTGAAAAGTTTAAGCAATTCTGAAGCGAAAAACCTTTCTGAAATTGTTGATCAAACCATTGCGCAACAATTTGAGTTTGACAAAAAAGTGATGGTACGCGAACTTCAACAGCGAGGTATTCAAACCATCTTGACAGCACCGGAAGATCTCACCATAAACACCATCAATAAATATTTGGAAATAAAGGCGAGAGGACTTTTATAACAATTCAGCTTGAAAATTCAACAGTTGAGGAATTACTTTTTCTTTCTGAAATAGAATTTTAGGACATTTGATTCATAATTAAAACCCACTAAAACATATAATTATGAAAACCATTCTTTTTAGTATCAGTCTTATGTTCACTGCAACTATTCTCTCCGCACAGAACACTTCAATATCAATTTCAAAAGAAACAACCATTACTATTTCTGTTCCATGTAAGAGTAGCGAAGGCAACGTTCTAATAGGTCTTTATACCGAAGACACATTTTTAAAAGCCGCCCCATTAAAGAGAGTAAGTGCCGAAATTGTTGATGGAAAAGCTACTGCAACTTTCGAAAATGTAGCGGTTGGAACCTATGGTATTTCACTGTTTCAAGATAAGAACAGCAACAAGCAAATGGATTTTGATGCAAACGGGATGCCTATGGAACCTTACGGAGTTTCAAATAATAATATGAGCTATGGTCCACCGCAGTGGAGCGATGCAAAATTTGAAGTTGCCGACCAACCTATTACAATGGAAATAAGAATGTAATATTTTCCGAATAAACTTTTACAAGTCCGATGTTTTACGTCGGGCTTTTTGCAATAAACAAAACCTTCGTTTTTGAATATTTCGATAGTTTTTTTTGATATAAAAACTATCTTTGTACATATACTTTACGCAATGACAATCACCCAACTTAAATATGTTTTGGCTGTTGCCGAACATCAAAATTTCACAAAAGCAGCTGAAAAGACTTTTGTTACGCAGCCTACTCTGAGCATGCAAATACAGAAACTGGAAGACGAACTTGAAATCCAGATTTTCGACAGAAGCAAAAAACCAATTGAACTTACCGGTATTGGAAAAAAAATTGTGGAACAGGCTAGAAATATCGTCAATGAATCTGAACGGATGCAGGATGTTGTGGATCAAGAAAAAGGATTTATCGGCGGCACTTTTAAACTCGGTATAATTCCAACAGTAATGCCCACGCTATTGCCGATGTTTTTGAAGAATTTCTCAAACCGATATCCAAAGGTGCTTTTAAAAATTGAAGAGCTGAACACAGACGAAATAATCACTAAAATTAACGATGGTTATTTAGACGCAGCAATTGCAGCTACGCCACTTGGTCACGAAAAAATTAAAGAAAGAGTTTTGTATTACGAACCTTTTGTAGGTTATATTCCGGAGAGCCACAGGCTATTTTCAAAAGAAAAGTTGGAAGTAAACGATCTTGATATAGAAGATATTTTGCTTTTGGAAGATGGGCACTGTTTCCGCGACGGAATTATCAATCTTTGCAAAGCTTCAAAAAATGGAGGTACTGAAAAATTCCAATTGGAGAGCGGCAGTTTTGAAACACTTGTAAAACTTGCGGACGAAGGTTTGGGGATGACGCTTCTGCCCTATTTGCATACTTTGGATATTTCATCAACCCAAACAAAGAGTCTAAGATATTTTAAGGAACCCTCGCCCGCACGGGAAGTGAGCCTTATTTATAGTAAAAGTGAACTGAAAATGCAAATTATAAATGCATTACACGATATAATTTCTGGAGTAATACGTGGTGCCATTGCTTTTCAGGATGTAAAAATAATCAGCCCGAAAAAAAAGTAAACGGTATGCAGTAGCAGTAACAGTAACTGAATAATACAATAACTAAAAAATCCCTCTGATTGCTCAGAGGGATTTTTTTATGGGTTTAGATAGATTAGACATTGATTTAATTGTGGGTTCTGCTTGATAAGCGAATTAATCCAGAGTTTAAGCTCCTCTACTTCATAAGGAAGCAATCTGGTTAACGCTTTTTTCAACTCCTTGCAAAACAAATTGACGTCAAAACTTACTTTTGCAAGTACAGCTTTAGTGTAATCAAACATTGCTCTTGCCATAGCTAATTGAGGTTTAGTAAAAATTAAGTAGCTTTATTCTATAGGCAAAAATATTTTTTCAATTAATTTGATTTAAATATAACAATTATTTGCGAATTAAATTCTGTTTGGTGTCAATTTAAATCTGTTAAAATTTATTGTCTCCGTCAAGTAGGCTTCCCAATCCCCCAAGCACACTACCTTCTCCTTTATCCCTGCCTCCACCTTGGGGGGCAGCCATCCAAACCCTTTTGGCCAATCTGCTAAAGGGAAGCGATTGTATATATACATTGCCGGGCCCAGTGAGCGTCGCGAAAAACAAGCCCTCCCCTCCAAAAACAGTATTTTTTATTCCTCCAACAAATTCAATATCATAATCTACGGTTTGTTCAAAACCAATAATACAGCCAGTGTCAACCTTCAGTTTTTCCCCAGCTTGCAAATGTTTTATAGCAGTAGTTCCTCCCGCATGCACAAAGGCCATTCCGTCTCCTTCCAGCTTTTGCATTATAAAACCTTCGCCACCAAATAACCCACGCCCCAGTTTTTTTGAAAACTCAATTCCAATGGATACCCCTTTTGCCGCACATAGAAAAGCATCTTTTTGGCAAATAAACTTTCCGTTGAATTTTAAAAGATCCACCGCCATTATTTTTCCGGGATATGGGGACGCGAAACTTACTTTTTTCTTTCCCGGAACCGTATTATAAAAGACCGTCATAAACAAGCTTTCACCAGTAAGCAATCTTTTTCCGGCTCCAAATATTTTTCCCATTAGAGTGTTGTCCTGTGAGGAACCGTCCCCAAAAATGGTTTCCATTTTAATACCATTATCCATCATCATAAAACTACCTGCTTCGGCAATAACACCTTCCTGCGGATCCAGTTCTATTTCTACATATTGCATTTCTTCTCCGTAAATGATATAATCTATTTCGTGCGCGTTCATTTTTTTTGAATTAATATGGTTAATGGAATATAAGTTGAAAAGATTTATAATTTGTTACAAAATTGTTTCCAGTTTAAACTAGCAATGGATTTTAGGAGAATAAAATCTGTTATTTTTTCTTCAGTGTCCATTCAAAATCGAAAACTGAAACCACATCGCCTTTGGAATCCACACCTTCGGACTTCATCCAAAGTTTTTGGCCTTCGCCGCTGGCTAATGTATTTTTAATTGCTTCCTCAACTAAATCGCCCTCAATACATGTAAAAGTAATTCTTCCTTGGGCTTTTTTCAAAAATGTTCCCTTATTATTGGCAACCAACATTGAGATTTTCTGGTTGCTTTCCTTAATCCTTGCCATTACCATGGCGCCCGTACTTAGTTCAGCGGCCATTCCCTGTACGGCCCAAAACATGGATTTGAATGGATTTTGGTTGATCCATCGATGTTTTACGGTGGTTACACATACACTTTCAGAAATAGACTTTACACGCACTCCTGTAAAGTATGCGGAAGGTAATTTAAACAATAGAAAAGTGTTGATTTTACTTGGGCTGAGTTTCATTTTTTACAGTATATCTCACGAAGATATTCAATAAATCAATGACATCCTATTTGTTAAATATATGTTAATTTTAGTACTATGCGTAACACACTACTATCTTTTAGACATATATTTGCATAAGAAAATAATAAGTTATGGAAACTACAATATCAGAAAACCAAAAAAACACAAGTGCTTTCATTCACTTGTCAACATTTTTAAAATACTTTTTCCCGTTTGCGAATTTTATCGCTCCATTATTAATTTGGACTTTCAATAAAGAAAAAGCATTTGTGGACGAACATGGAAAGCAGGCAATCAATTTTCAATTGAGCGTTTTGGTTTATACCATATTAATAGGATTGATTTGCCTTCCGTTCTTTATAATCTTCGCAACGGATTTTGTTTCATTGATTGAAACGCTTGATCACAGCGCAAGAGAGTTTTCAGTGAACAACATTCAAAATCTTGCGGGATACATTTTATTATTTGGTTTGGCGATTTTGTTATTACTTGGACTGTTCGTTTTTGAACTTTATGCGGTAATCAACGCTTCCATTCACGCCTCAAGAGGCCAATTGTACAAATATCCGCTTTGCATACCATTTATAAAAACTAACCTTAAAAACCCTATTCAAAATGAGCACATTAGTTAGTTACCTATTGGCTGCCATTTTACAGTTTATAGGCGTAAGCATGCCCAAGGAACAGGAAACTGTTAGCGCATTGACTCATCACCAATGTGAAGAAACCGCTAGCGTGCTTCCTTATTCATTCATCATCAATAACGAACAGGAATTTAAAACAAGAAATGAACAATTATGAAAATCGAAAACACAAAAGCGCAGATGCGAAAAGGGGTTTTGGAGTTCTGCATCCTTTCCGTTCTAAAGGACGGCGAGGCCTACACTTCAGACATTCTTGAAACCCTAAAAGACGCAAAAATGCTTGTCGTGGAAGGCACAATCTATCCGCTGCTCACAAGGCTTAAAAACACGGGATTGCTTTCCTACCGTTGGGAAGAATCTACCGGCGGACCACCACGAAAGTATTATGAACTTACCGAAACCGGTAAATTATTTTTAACCGAATTGAGCGGCACCTGGGCAGAACTGCAACAGGCCGTGAACAAAGTAACCAGCGAAAAAAACACACAATGAACAAGACAGTAAACATAAATTTGGCAGGCACTTCCTTTCACATAGACGAAGATGCCTTTGGGAAACTTTCGCGCTACCTAGAAGCCATCCGTAAATCGCTGAAAGGTGCTGACGGAAGTGAAGAGATAATGCAGGACATTGAAGCCCGTATTGGCGAACTTTTTTCTGAAAAGATTGAAAGTCCATCCCAAGTAATAACCTTGAAAAATCTTGACGAGGTGATTGCTGTTATGGGACAGCCGGAAGATTATGAAGTGGATGACGAAATTTTTGAAGACGTTCCCCCTTCGTCAAAATCATATTCAAAGTCACGCGGAAATGCTTCACACAAACAACTTTTCCGTGATGTAGACAACAAATACATTTCTGGCGTTTCGTCAGGTTTGGGACATTATATTGGTGTTGACGCCATTTGGATCCGTCTTTTGTGGGTGCTTTTGATCGTTGCCGGTTTTGGTTCTCCTATAGTTGTTTATATATTATTATGGATTTTGGTCCCTCCAGCGCTTACAACTTCAGACAAGTTGAGAATGACCGGCGAGCCCGTGAATATTTCAAACATAGAACGAAAATTCAAAGAGGGTTTTGATAATGTTGCTGACCGTGTAAAAAACGTTGATTATGACAAATACGGCAACAAAATAAAAACGGGAGCTTCAGGTTTTTTCGACAGTTTGGGTAGCTTAATAGTTACTTTATTTAAAGTCTTTGCTAAGTTTATCGGGGTGCTAATAATTATTGTTTCATTATTTACCATTATTGGGCTCGTGGTTGGCTTTTTCACTTTTGGTTCCATAGATTTTTGGGGCAACAATGAAATAGTCGAAAAGTTTGCAATGGTAGATACTACTAATGTGCCTATGTGGCTATTGGCTCTATTAAGTCTTTTCGCTATTGGAATTCCCTTTTTTGCATTGTTCGTTTTAGGGTTGAAACTTTTAATAAGCAATCTGAAATCGATGAGTTCTACCGTAAAGATTTCACTAGTGGTTGTTTGGGCCTTATCCATAATTGGTTTAACAATTTTGGGAATCAAACAAGCAACTGAACAAGCTTACGATGGAAATTTTATTGAAGAGCAAGCCTTGACTGTGCGCACTGGAGACACCTTGCGTATTTCAATGCTTGCCGATAAACAATTCAGTTATGAAGTGAGCAGGGATACTGGTTTGAACATTAAATATACCGCTGATGACAAAAAAGTTATTTATTCGAATGATATCCAGCTGATCATAAAATCATCAAAGGATTCCATCGGTAAAATAATTATCGAAAAATCTGCCGAGGGCAACAATCATCTCGATGCCAAAAAACGTGCTGAGGCTATTGAATATAAATATTCATTTGAAAACAATAGCTTAATGCTCGACGGATTTTTCATCACTGATACTGCAAATAAATATCGCAATCAGCAAATTGAAATAACAATTTATGTGCCCGAGGGAACAGTAGTTTATTCCGAAGAAAATGCAACATCCTATTACGGTTTCAATTCAGATTTTAATGAATTGAGCGATTGGGACAGCGATTCACATTATTTCAGAATTTTGAAGGATAAGTCTGAATGCCTTGATTGCAACGAAAAAGAAGAAAGCTTTAAAAGGGATTCTATTGAAACTATTGATGCCCTGGATTCTATTGACAGCCTTCAGCCAATTGATACCAAAAAAAATAAAAACTGGGAAGAAGAAGTGAAGACAGATTTTCAAAAATAAAAATGCTTCATCAAAAATTTCCCATAGAACAGAAACAATTAATCAATAACCAAAAACATAAACTATGAAAACTGTAAATTTTATAACTGCACTTGGAGCCGCTCTAATTTTGAGTTCCTGCAACTTTAATATCAATACAGGTGAAAACGGCAACGGAAACGTTGTAACCCAAGAGCGCAACGTTACTGAAGACTTCACGGAAGTAAGAGGCAGCGCCGGGCTGGATGTGTATCTTACCCAAGGTGACGAAAACAAGATAGTGGTAGAAGCCGATGAAAACCTGCAACAATATATTGAAACTGATGTGGAAGACGGAAAACTGCACGTTACCACTTCCGAAAATATTGGTCATTCCAAAGCCAAAAAGATTTATGTAACTTTTAAAGAACTAAATAGTGTGGAAGCCAGCAGTGGCGCAGAAGTTACTGGAAATTCTGTAATAAAAAGTGAAAATCTTTCACTAAAAAGCAGCAGCGGTGCTGAACTAAAAGTGGACGTTTTCGCCAAAAATCTTACCGCCAAAACCAGTAGCGGTGCAGATTTGATTGTTTCCGGAAAGGCCTCTACTTTAAAAGCAGATGCTTCCAGTGGAAGTGAGCTGAATGCAAAGGAACTTTTGGTAATAGACTGTAACGCTGAAGCATCCAGTGGCGCCGAAGTTACCGTAAACGTAAAAGATAATTTGGAAACAAATGTGAGCAGTGGCGGGAGTGTAAATTATTACGGAAACCCTGTCTCGTTAAACTCAAACGAAAGTCATTCTGGGAGTGTAAACAAAATGTAAAGCTATCGACAACTTTTATTTAAAACTTCCCTGAATTGCCAAAAAGGCTTAACAGTTTCATAAAACTCTGTTAGGCCTTTTATCATTTATCATAATTTTAAGAGGATTCTTTAGTTATTCCTCCACCTTTGGGAAAAACTTTTATTATGAAAAATTTATTTATATTATTTACTATAATTTCATTAGCAGCTTGTAGCTCCAATGATGACTCAGGCGATGCGAATACCAATGAATTTGAACAAATAGAAAGCACATTGCCTCAGGGTCAATGGGAAGTGAGCAAATTGATTGAAGATGAGTCAGACCACACGATAGATTTTGAAAGTTTTGTATTCACTTTTAAAGAAGATGGAACCGTAGTGGCACAGAATGATCTTTTTACCGAAAATGGAACATGGGCTTATGATAATTCTTCCAGCGGTAGTGAAAAATTAAAACTACAATTTAGTGGAACAACTCCTTTTGATAAAATTGATGAGGATTGGGATATTGTTTCGGTCACCAATTCAAAAATTGAACTATCACATGTTAGTGGTGACAATGGGGATATTGAACTTCTGACATTCTCGAAATTGTAACTTTCAAAATTTTCTAAAATTAAAATGCCGCTAAAAAGCGGCATTTTTTTATATTGATAATTTGAAAACTTATGCTGTAACCTCAGTTTCAATAGTTGCCAAATAACGCTCGGCATCCAAAGCGGCCATACAGCCTGTTCCTGCAGCAGTAACCGCTTGACGGTATTCTTTGTCCTGCACATCACCACTGGCAAATACACCGGGTTTATTGGTTTTAGTAGATTTTCCTTTTGTAATTAAATAACCAGTTTCATCCATATCCAATTGTCCTTTAAAGATATCGGTGTTGGGTTTGTGGCCTATTGCTATGAAGAGTCCTGTGATTTTTATTTCTTCTTTTATACCAGTTTCGTTATTAACCATTCGCAAACCTTCCACAACCTGATCGCCCAAAACTTCGTCAACCTCAGTATTATAACGAACTTCCAAATTTTTTGTATTGTTCACTCGGTGTTGCATTGCTTTTGAGGCTTTCATATAATCCTTGCGAACAAGCATTGTTACTTTACTACAAATATTTGACAAATAAGTGGCTTCTTCTGCAGCAGTATCTCCAGCCCCAACGATTGCCACTTCTTGATTTTTGTAGAAAAACCCATCACAAACCGCACAGGCAGAAACCCCACCTCCACGCAATCTTTGTTCACTTGGCAATCCTAAATATTTTGCAGTTGCCCCAGTTGAAATGATAACGGTCTCTGCCTCAATTTTAGTTGAGTTATCTACAGTCACTTTGTGAATTCCGCCCACTTCATCGCTAAACTCAACGTTTGTAACCATGCCAATTCTCACTTGTGTTCCGAAACGTTCGGCTTGTTGTTGCATTTGCACCATCATAGTCGGGCCGTCAATTCCATCCGGATAACCGGGAAAATTATCAACTTCAGTTGTAGTTGTCAATTGTCCGCCAGGTTCCATTCCTGTGTACATAACAGGTTTCATATCTGCACGCGCGGCATATATGGCCGCAGTATATCCTGCGGGTCCAGAGCCAATAATTAGGCATTTTATTCTCTCAATAGTTTCGCTCATGATATATTTCTTCAATATTATTTCGAACGGTAAAAATAACAACTTTCAAAGGAATGTTCCTGCAAAAGTTATGAAGAATTGTTATTTACGCATTAGGTGAGCCTATCATTTTTCTTCGGAAGGTTTATTTGAAGTGTTTCAGAACACTTGAATCGTAATTTTCTAAATTTTTCTTTATTTTCTTTATGACAAAAAAGTAGCATTTCTGAAAATTTCTAGTGCCAAATGTTTCTTTTTATCTTTTTATAAATGGCAAAATACACAAGATCAACCATAAAATCCACAACCACCAATCTTCAGTATTTTGAAAAAGGAACGTTAAGCTGTCCATAATTTAAAGAGAGAAACTATTTGCCATACTTTTAAATTTTTCTATTTTTGGCGAATCAAATTCGGAATATAGCACTTCGACAGGCTCTGTGTAAACTGCACCACACGGAGATTCTGATAATAAAACTGGGAATTGTATTTAATTTAAAAGTGCAAATTTAAAACATCATTCGGGATGTAGCGCAGCCTGGTAGCGTACACGTCTGGGGGGCGTGGGGTCGCAAGTTCAAATCTTGTCATCCCGACTTAACGGAAAATGATCTGGCTTGTCTAGGTCATTTTTTATTTCTGGGAACGTCAAAAGCTTGCTTTTGTAAGTGGACGGAAGTAAAAATGGGAACGCGTTGAGCGTTCATTTTCCATTTGTAATGAGGGTTTATTAAAATTCTATAAATCTTGTCATCCCGACTTTAAAGAAGACACCATTCCTGATGTCTTCTTTTTTTTAAGTCTTTTGCCCAACTGACATTTATCATTTTATAAAAAGCGAAGCAAAACTACTTTTGGCCTATAATTTAAAAGCCATGCAAAGTAGTTTAGTTTCCAAATACAACGTTCCGGGCCCACGATATACTAGCTATCCAACAGTTCCGTACTGGAACAACGAAGACTTTTCGCTAAGTGAATGGAAAAAAAATGTGGTCCAAAGTTTTTCAGAAAGTAATTCTACCGAAGGCATAAGCCTTTACATCCACCTTCCGTTTTGTGAAAGTCTCTGCACTTTTTGTGGCTGCAACAAGCGTATAACCAAAAACCATGGCGTTGAAACACCCTATTTGGAATCCGTTTTAAAAGAATGGCGACTTTATTTGGAACTCTTTCCAGAACGTCCAATTATAAAAGAGTTACACCTTGGCGGCGGCACACCCACTTTTTTTTCAGCTGAAAATTTAAAATTGCTTTTAAAAGGAATTTTTCGCGATGCAACCATCGCAGATAATCCTTCGTTCAGTTTTGAAGGACATCCAAACAATACTTCGCGAGAGCATTTGCAAACGCTTTTTGATTGTGGTTTTACACGGGTTAGTTATGGTGTTCAGGATTATAATACTACGGTCCAAATTGCAATCCACAGGCTGCAACCTTTCGCTAATGTAAAACGCGTTACGGAAACCGCGCGCGAAATTGGTTATACTTCCGTAGGTCACGATATTATTTTTGGTCTTCCATTTCAAAAAAAGGAACACGTGGTTTATTCCATCGAAAAAACAAAAGAATTAATGCCGGACCGAATCGCCTTTTACAGCTATGCCCACGTGCCATGGATAAAAGGAAACGGCCAGCGTGGGTTTAAAGAAGAGGATTTGCCAAATGCTTCAGAAAAACGCGATATGTACGAAACCGGTAAGCGTATGCTTGAAGAAGCAGGTTATATTGAAATCGGCATGGATCACTTCGCCCTTAAAACTGATAGCCTTTATAAAGCGGTGGAATACAAAAAACTGCACCGTAACTTTATGGGCTATACAGATAGCAAAACCCAATTGATGCTTGGTTTAGGTGTTTCTGCCATCGGCGACAGTTGGTACAGTTTTAGTCAAAACTCAAAAAATGTGGAGGAATACCAAGATTTGGTGGAGCAGGGAATTCTTCCCGTCTATCGCGGCCATATATTGAATGATGAAGATCTCATTATCCGCAAGCACATTCTTAATATGATGTGCCGTTTGGTAACTTCTTGGGAAGAAAAATCACTTTCATTTAAAGAGTTGTCCGAAGTACTCGAAAAACTAAAAGAAATGGAAGACGATGGTTTAGTAGAAATTAGATCTAAAAAACTTCAAATTACTGAAAAGGGACGTCCCTATGTTCGAAACATCTGTATGGCTTTTGATTTGCTTTTAAAAAGAAGCAAACCAGAAACGCAATTGTTTTCAATGACAGTTTAAAAAGCATTTTAAAATTTCTATCGATTTTTCAAATATTGACAAAGGTCATATTTATCTAAAAATTAAAATAAGATATTTGTATCTGAAATTAAAGTTTTTATTCATCATGCGTTTTTCAAAATATGCTTTATTTGTAATACTGTTTTTTGGTTTCGCCAACACATATTCACAGTTCACGGTTGATGCTCAACTTCGCCCTCGTTTTGAATATCGCCACGGCTTTAAAACCCTTTTCCCCAATGATGCAAATCCCGCTGCTTTCGTATCACAAAGAACAAGATTGAATTTTGGCTATAAAACCCAAAAGCTAAATTTCTATTTAAGTCCGCAGGACGTTCGGGTTTGGGGCGATGTACCCCAACTGAATGTAGCAGATGAAAACGGATTTTCCCTTCACCAAGCTTGGGCAGAAGTTCAATTGGTTCAAGAATTTTCGCTAAAAATTGGCCGTCAGGAAATTGTTTATGATGATGAGCGATTCTTCGGAAATGTGGACTGGGCGCAGCAAGGCCGAAGCCACGATGCAGCAATCTTAAAATTTGAACCAAATTATTTGAAACTCCATTTTGGCGCAGCCTATAATCAAGATGGTGAAGCCTTGACAGGAAATGTTCTTACCAAAAATACCTATAAAAGTTTTCAATATGTATGGCTTCACAAAGATTGGGAAAAACTCTCAGCCAGTTTTTTGTTATTAAACAATGGCCTACAATACATTGACGAAACGGACGAATCTAAAAATGACACACGATATAGCCAAACCGCCGGAATTCATTTAAAAGCAAATGCAAATAAGTTCAATTTCGTTTCCAATATCTACTATCAATTTGGAAAAGATATTGCCGATAATGATTTGAAAGCCTATTTAGTTTCGTTGGAAGCAAACTATTCCGCAATGGAAAATCTTAATTTCATCTTGGGTGGTGAGCTGCAAAGCGGCAACGATTATGGTGCGCCTTCAAACGGAAAAAATAAAGCATTCAACCCGCTCTATGGCACCAATCACAAATTCAACGGGTTTATGGATTATTTCTATGTGGGCAACCATATTAACAATGTTGGGTTGGTGGATTTTTATGGAAATATAAAGTATTCCTTTACCAAAAAATCAATCCTATCTGTCGGACTTCATAAATTTCTCGCTGCTGCAGAAATCTTACATGAAAGCACAAAAGACTTAGGTTACGAGATAGATTTAGTAACTTCACATAAATTGAGCGAATTTGTGAAATTCCAAGCTGGATTCTCACAATTTTTTGCTTCAAACGGTATTGAAACCGTAAAAAATAATTTTGCCGGCAATTCCAACAATTGGGCTTGGGCAATGATGACCATTGATCCGGTGCTCTTCACTTGGCAAAAACAAGACACACAAATTAACAAC
>JBBQUI010000006.1:0-34623 GCA_038212575.1 Flavobacteriales bacterium | reverse complement strand
CACGATTTTGAACCTATTACCGGAAGAATCCATCAACCGCCACCAGTACACCAAACTTTTGAAACCGATGCTTTTGTAGTTTGTAGTTTTGTACCAAGGCTTTATGATTATCATCCGTTGAGCATTCCTGCACCATATAATCATAGCAATATTGACAGTGATGAGGTGTTATATTATGTGGATGGCGATTTTATGAGCCGAAATGATGTTGCAGCTGGACATATTTCATTGCATCCGGCGGGTATTCCGCACGGACCGCATCCGGGAGCTACCGAAAGAAGCATTGGAAAAACAAAAACAGACGAACTTGCCGTAATGGTTGATACATTTAAGCCATTACAAGTTACCGAGGACGGTATGAAAATAGCGGATGGAACTTATTACCAAAGTTGGTTGGAGTAAACAATTAGCGAATAGGATAATTAGCGAATGAATAATTCATTTTAAAATTATTTTATAGTAAATAAATTGATTTTTTATGCAATTTACATTTAGTGAAAAGTATAAGGATAATCTTATTTTAAAAGAGACATTTGAATTTGCAACTCTAATCGTTTTATATACTGAAAAGTTGGAAGAAAAACGAAAGTTTATTTTGGCCAATCAAATATTGAAATCTGGAACTTCTATTGGGGCAAATGTTAAAGAAGCGCAAAATGTTGAAAGTACTGCAGATTTTATACATAAAATGAAAATTGCGTTAAAGGAGGCAGATGAAACGGAATACTGGTTATTTTTGTGTCAAGCCATTGATGGCTATCCCAAGTGTGCTGAAGAATTGGATAAATTAAATGGTATTCTAAAAATTTTGAATAAAATTATAAGCACAAGTAAAAAGAAATAGAAGAAGGTATTGGCGTATTAAATATATATTTTGAGTGAGCACTAATTCGCTAATTGACAAATAAACTAATTGAATTATGAGTAAAGATGTAAAATCAGTTGACTATGGACTGGAAAAAATATTTGAGGATGCACAGGATTTTCTGCCGTTGTTAGGAACCGATTATGTAGAATTTTACGTGGGGAATGCAAAACAATCTGCGCATTTCTACAAAACCGCGTTTGGGTTTCAATCACATGCATATAAAGGATTGGAAACTGGTTCCAGAGATTCGGTAAGTTATGTATTGAAACAGGATAAAATCAGATTGGTTTTAACAACACCTTTGAATAGCAAATCCCCAATAAACGACCATATCGTAAAACACGGCGATGGCGTAAAAGTAATCGCACTTTGGGTGGACGATGCCACGAGCGCTTTTGAGGAAACCACCAAGCGCGGCGCAAAACCCTATATGGAACCAACGGTGGAAAAAGACGAGCACGGAGAAGTAGTGCGCAGCGGAATTTATACTTATGGAGAAACCGTTCATATGTTTGTGGAGCGGAAAAATTACAACGGAACATTTCTGCCAGGTTTCCGCGAATGGAAAAGTGACTACAACCCAACGCCAACAGGCTTGAAATATATAGATCATATGGTTGGCAACGTGGGTTGGGGCCAAATGAACAAATGGGTGAAATGGTATGAAGATGTAATGGGCTTTGTGAATTTTCTTTCCTTTGATGACAAACAAATCCATACTGAATATTCAGCATTGATGAGCAAGGTAATGAGCAATGGAAACGGACGTATCAAATTCCCGATAAACGAACCTGCAAAGGGAATAAAAAAATCACAAATTGAAGAATATCTGGATTTTTACGAAGATTCAGGCGTACAACATTTAGCAGTTGCAACAGATGATATTATAAAAACCGTGAGCCAATTGAAGGAAAGAGGCATAGAATTCTTACCGCCACCGCCTCAATCATATTACGATGATATTCCCCGCCGTTTGGGAGATCACATGAAAATGATGAAGGAAGACATAAACGAGTTAAAAAATCTGTCCATAATGATAGATGCCGATGAAGAAGGCTATCTGCTTCAAATATTCACAAAACCTTTGGAAGATAGACCAACCCTGTTTTTTGAAATCATCCAACGAATGGGAGCAAAAGGCTTTGGCGCTGGAAACTTTAAAGCACTTTTTGAGTCCATTGAACGCGAACAAGCACAAAGAGGAACCTTATAAATGTAACATTACATAAACCCCATCGTTTTAAGAAGGTGGGGTTTATTTTTTTGGAACGGTAGTTGTATTTTTAACCCACGAACTCCCTAAGTAATAATTTATGAAAAAGCTGCTCACGCTTTTATTTCTTTTTTGCAATATATTTTTTCTTTCTGCCCAGGAAAGGGCTTACGGCAACGGCGAATATTTTAAATTCCGTGTGCATTATGGTTTTGTTACGGCAGGCTATGCCACGCTAAATGTAAAAAATGCCACAATAGTTGGGAAGGATGTTTTCCACGTGAGAGGCTATGGTGAGACCGTGGGTGTTTCAAAATGGTTTTTTAAGGTTAAAGACGATTATCAATCCTATATTGACAAGGAAAAGGATATTCCATACCGTTTTATAAGGAAAATTGACGAAGGTGGTTATACCAAAGATATTCAGATTGATTTCAATCATTCCAAAAACATAGCAACGGTAAATGATAAAAAAAACAACGAAACCACCCTATTTTCGTTCCCAAAGGAAACGCAAGATATGATTTCAGCGTTTTATTATCTTCGAAACAAATTGGAAACTGAAAACATCAAAGAAGGCGATGTAGTGGAAATGAACATGTTTTTTGATGAAGAAAATTACAAATTCAGGCTAAAATTCCTTGGAAAAGAAATTTTAGATACTAATTTTGGGCGCGTTCGCACCTTAATTTTTAGACCTTACGTACAGTCGGGACGGGTTTTCAAAGAAAAGGAAAGTCTAACTGTCTGGATTAGTGATGATAATAATAAAATACCCCTGCTTATAAAAGCAGATTTGGCCGTGGGTTCATTAAAAGCGACCTTAACCGAATTTAAAGGATTGCAACATTCTTTTAAAATATTAGTAGATCAATAAAATATAATACCAAAAATTCCCCAACATTGAAGAATTTAATTTTAGCCACATTAACACTTATACTGCTTAGTACCTCTTGTGAAAACAAAAAACTCGAAATAGCCGAGACAATGGAGGTTGTAGCAGAACCAATTATAGAACAATACGGTTATATTCTTAACGATTTCAACGTAATCCGTGACACAATCCGAACGGGCGATACTTTTGGTGATATTCTTTTTGCAAACGGTGTTCCACAGGAAAAAATAATGGAAGTGGCCACCAAATTCCGTGATAGTTTTGACGTTCGCAAAATAGTAGTGGGAAAACCTTATGTGCTGCTAAATTCCAAAGATTCGTTGAACAAGACCCAGGTTTTTATCTATGAAACCAATACTGTGGACTTTGCCGTTGTAGATTTTAGGGATACTCTTTCAATATTCAACAGTCAAAAACCAGTTCGTTATGAAGAACGCGAAGCATCTGGGATAATAACCAGTTCGTTATCCGCAACTATGGAAGAACAGAACTTAAGCCCATACATGACGGACCAGCTTGCAAATATCTATGCCTGGACCATCAACTTTTTCAAACTGCAGCCTGGCGATCGTTTTAAAGTTATTTATACCGAAAAATTCATAGAAGACACCATTCCCGGCGGACTTCAGGAAATAAAAGCTGCTTATTTTGAACATCGTGGCAAATCGTTGTATGCCTTTAAATTTTCTTCAGATTCTTTGGGAAAAATCTCAGGCTATTATGATGAAAATGCCAATAATCTAAAGCGCGCTTTTTTGAAAGCTCCCGTAACATTTAGCCGAATATCTTCTCGATACAACCTCAACAGACGTATAAAATATTATGGTTTCAAACTACGCCCACACCGTGGAACTGATTTTGCGGCACCAGTAGGCACACCCATTTTAGCAACCGCTGATGGAGTGATAACAAAATCTGAACGAAGGGGCGGCAACGGGAACTACGTTAAAATACAACACAGCGGCACCTACGAAACCCAATACCTCCATATGAAAGCCAGAAACGTAAAAGCAGGACAGCATGTGAGCCAGGGCGATGTAATTGGCTGGATAGGCATGACTGGGAACACCAGCGGTCCCCACGTTTGTTATCGTTTCTGGAAAAACGGAAAAGAAGTAGATCCTTTTAAGGAAGACTCACCGTTTTCCCAACCACTTCCTAAAGAATTGCACGAACAATATTTTGCAAATCTGCTTCCAATGAAGGATAAGTTGGACTGCGTTTCCTTCTAAACTTTTCCTTAATTTAACATTTTAGTAATATTGTTGCCAAACACCTATTTGATTATAAGGGTTTTAGGCTTGAATTCCTATCTTTTTAAGTAAGAATCTTTCTTAAAGATTTCTTAATAATACTTGTTGGTTGTAACCTATTTAAGATTGTATTTTTGCCGAAATTTTAAACCTAAATTCAATTTCATGAGAAAGTTATTACTTCTTGTTTTTTTATTGGGCGGTTTTGCCGCTTTTTCCCAAACAACGGTTACTGGAACAGTAATCGATTCTGATTCAAACGACCCATTGGCAGGAGCCAATGTTGTTGAAACTGGCACAACTAATGGTGCCATTACCGATTTTGACGGAAATTTTACTTTGGAAACTTCCGCTAAAACGGGTACACTTACCATTTCTTACATTGGTTACACCATTGAAAAAGTTCCTTTTAAAACTGTAGGCGGAACAGCAGCCCTTGGCAATGTAAAAATTACAATAGATGCTGATGCTCTTGAAGAGGTAGTAATTGTGGGAAAAGGAATTATAGATTTGGCAAAAGACCGCCAAACTCCTATCGCCGTTTCTACTATTTCTGCAGCTGAAATTCAAGCAAAGGCAGTAGGTAACGTAGAATTTCCAGAGATTATGAAGAGTACTCCTAGTGTTTACGTTTCTAACCAAGCTGGTGGTTTTGGAGATTCGCAAATGTTTTTGCGTGGTTTTGACCAAACAAACACAGCATTCCTTTTGAACGGGCAACCAATTAACGGAATGGAAGACGGAAGAATGTATTGGTCTAACTGGTCTGGTATGTCTGACGTTGCAAATGCAGTACAAGTTCAGCGTGGTTTGGGTTCTTCTAAACTAGCTATTTCATCGGTTGGTGGAACTGTAAACATTGTATCTCGTGCCGCTGGTAGAAAAGAAGGTGGTTTTGCACGTTTTATGACTGGTAACGACAGTTACTTTAAAGGGACTTTAAGCTACGATTCTGGTTTGAAAGGAAAATGGGCCTACTCTTTTTTACTTGACCACTGGCAAGCACACAGAAAATATTCTGATGGAACCGCTGGTCAAGGTCAGAACTATTTTATAGGTGTTGGTTATGTGCCAAGCGACAAGCACTCTTTTAACTTCTTGTTAACTGGAGCACCGCAGTTTCACGATCAAAACTTCTCAAAATCTTTGGAGGATTATGATCAGTTCGGAAAACGTTATAACAGTAACTCAGGGTTTCTTGATGGCGAAAGATATACTTTAAGAAGAAACTACTACCACAAACCAATTGTTAACCTTAACTGGGATTGGAACATAAGCGATAAAACAAACTTGTCTTCTGTTGCTTACGCTTCTTTTGGCCGTGGTGGTGGAACAGGACCTGCAGGTAGCTCAAGAAACATTATTCGCGATAACAATGGCGAAATAGATTTCAACGCTATTATCGATAACAATATAGAATCAGCTGAAAATGGAATTGGAAGCTTTGGTCAAGGATCGCTTGTAAGAAGAATGTCTGTAAACAACCATAACTGGTTCGGTTTCCTTACAAACCTTGAAAGTGCCGTAAGTGATAACTTCACATTCAACGTGGGTCTTGATACACGTCTTTACAAAGGTAGCCACTGGTACCAAATGAGCAATCTTTTGGGTCTTCAGGGCTATGCCGATAACCGTGGATATGGCGATGCAAGAGATAGTGATTATGTAATAAGCGAAACATTTGAAGCAAACCCATGGGCTGCATTGTTCAACTCTGCAGATGAAGGGCAACGTTTCAACTATGACTATTCAGAATATATCAATTACATTGGTGGTTTCAGTCAAGCCGAATACAAAACAGATAACTTCTCAGCATTTGTTCAAGGAGCTGTTTCAACACAAAGTTACCAAAGAGAAGGCCGCGCAGAAGGTTCAGAAATTGAAGGCGTTAACGGTCTTGGGAAATCTGAGAAAGTAAACAAACTTGGTTATAACATTAAAGGAGGTATGGGCTATACTTTCATTGAGAACAATACCATTTTCGCAAATGCAGGGTACTACTCAAGACAACCTTACTTAGATAATATATTCACAGATATCAGAAACTCAAACTATATTCTTGAGGGTGACAACGAAATTGACAACGAGGAAATTTTAGGTCTTGAAGTAGGTTATAGAATGCGCGCAGGAAACTTCAGCTTAGATTTAAACGGATATTACACCACTTGGGGTAACCGTTTCCTTTCAGGAGGTTTTATTGAAGCAGATCCAACTTCTTCAAACCCAATTGAGCAAAAAGATCGTTACCAGAGATTCACTGATATTACCCAGGTCCACAAAGGATTTGAATTTGAAGGAAAATACCGCTACTCAAGTGCTTTCATGTTTAGAGCTTTCGGAAGCATTGGAAACTGGAAATATGAAGGCGAAACGCCATTCCAAACAAGAGAGGACGATACTAACGTATTGCTGGAGTCTGGTAATGTTGACCTTAGTGGCACAAAAATTGGTAACGCGCCACAAACCTCTTTCGGTTTTGGTTTTAAATACAACGTTATTGGTGGTCTTTCTATTGACGCCGATTACAACATCTATGCAGATTTGTATGGCTTCGTGGATGCTGAAGATGTAGTTGATGCAGCTCAGGCTGGTGTAGTTTATCAAGCAGAGCGTTTGCCTGCATACAGTGTATTGGATGCTGGCATTACTTACAAATTTGATTTTGGAGGTAATGACTTTACATTTAGAGCAAACTGTTATAATGCAACAAATGAGATGTATTTGGGTCAAAAAGATTCATTTGGTTACTTTTACGGTAACGGAAGAACTTGGAATGCAAGCATCCGTTACGACTTCTAATAAAAATTCAATTGTTTATAAAAATGCCTCAAACTTTTGGGGCATTTTTTTTATTTATAAACCTTATATTTGAAGCACTTCAAAAATAATCGATTATGTACACAACTTTTCAATTTATCCATTCCTACTGGGCTTATTTAGTGCTTCTTATTGTTGTACTGGCAACATTGAATGCCCTTGCGGGTTTTTTCTCAAAAAGAGAATATGGGGCAAAAGATTTTAGAATATCCCTTTTCGCACTTATTGTTACACACATTCAGTTATTGATAGGGCTAATTTTATATTTTGTTTCCCCATTGGGATTGCAGAATATTACCAATTCGGGAATGGGCGCAGTAATGAAAGATTCAGCTGCCCGTCTTTACGCAGTGGAACACCCAATGGTTATGATTTTGACGGTAATTTTTATTACAATAGGTTATTCAAAACACAAAAAGAAACTGCTTTCCAGTGGAAAATTTAAGACTTTGGCAATATTCTACACCATTGCTTTGGTTTTAATGCTCAGTAGAATCCCGTGGAGCCAGTGGTTTCAATTTTAAAATTTAATTTCTGGAAATTTTTTCCTTGATAAGATAGATATAAACGGGAAAATGATCGCTATAACCACCCGTAAAGCCATTCACAAAACTTCGGAAAGGATAGCCTTTGTATTGCCCACGTGGCGTTTCCAAATAACTTTTGTTGAAAATCCCAGCTTTGTAAAAACGATAGGAAGAATAATCCTTCTGGGTCAGTTCCGTTGATATTATTATTTGGTCAAAAAGATTCCAAGCATCGCGATAGGCTAGTGTTCCCATTCCTTTTTTGTACATATCCTCCATTGGGTTGTACAGTTCTTTTAGCTTTAAATCTTTTTTTTCATTCTTTGTTTTCAGCACATCCTTTATACTTGGGCTTATTGGGTCGTCGTTTAAATCGCCCATGGTTATAATCTTTGCATATGGCTCTTCGCTGAACAAGGAATCCATGATATGTTTATTGAGTTGTGCGGCCTTCAATCGTTTGGGTCGGCTACGGGCTTCGCCACCACTTCGGGAAGGCCAGTGGTTGACAATTATATGTATTTTTTCGCCATCAAGCATTCCGCTTACCAAAAGTTGGTCTCTAGTATAAATCCGCTTTGTTCGATCATTGTCATCATACAGAAACAATTCATAAGCTTTGGTGTAGATGGGCGTAAATAATTTTTTCTGATAAAGTAAGGCCACGTCAATGCCTCGCCTGTCTGGGCTATCAAAATGCACAATACCGTAGTCTTTATTTACCAATGGTTTTTGGTTCAGCAAATCTTCCAGCACACGGCGGTTTTCAATTTCGCTTAAACCTATCATGGCGGGCGAAGTTCCCGTAACATCCTCCCCAATTTCAGAAATAACCTTTGCCATATTTGCCAATTTCGCCTCGTAGATTTCTTGGGTCCAATGATCGTTGCCATCGGGGGTACGATCATCGTCAAAAGTTATTGGGTCGTCTTCGTAATCGAAAAGATTTTCCACATTGTAAAAGGCAATTGTGTTTATTTTATACTCTTTTTCTGTTTGGGAAAATGAAAAAGTAATATAGAATAAACACAGAAAAATAGGATATTGAAAAAGCTTTATCATCTTAAAATAAAATAAATAAAGTAAAAAGTTAACAATTTTAATATAGATATAATAATATTTTTATTAAATTTATAATCTTCCCAGAAAATTCTCCCCGATATTTAAAATCACATTTAAAGATGAAACGCTTCATTTTTATCGGTTGTGTGGTTTTTTTGGGCGGAATATCTTCATTTGCCCAAGAGGCCATCGTGAAAGGGCGGGTACTGGAAACCTATTCTTATGAGCCCATTCCGGATGTTGAAATAAACATTCAGGCCAGTATCTTCAATACCGCAACCAACGCTTTGGGCGAGTTTTATCTCCTTGAGGAAAATCTTCCGCAGGGACAACAAATACTGATAATTTCAAAGACAGGCTATATAACTTTAAAGCTTCCAATAATTATACGGAATGATGCTCCAATTAATTTGGATCCTATTTTAATGGAGATTGATTTACGCGAAGTGGAGCAACAAATTGGCGTTATCAGCCTTTCGGATAATGAATTGAATGATGATGATGGAACATCCTATAACGTTTCTGGTCTTTTGCAAGCCTCCGATGATGTTTTTCTGAATGCAGCTGCCTATGATTTCAGCACTACTTTTTTCAATCCGCGCGGTTTTGATAATGCCAATGGAAAAGTACTTATCAACGGCCTAGAAATGAACAAACAATACGACGGCCGTCCGCAATGGGCAGATTGGGGCGGCTTGAACGATGTGCAGCGTAACCAGGAATTTTCTATGGGATTGCAAGCTAATGACTATACTTTTGGCGACGTTGCCGGAACCACAAATATTATAATGCGCGCTTCGCAGTACCGTAAAGGAGGAAGAGTTTCGTATGCATCTTCAAACAGAAGTTATCGCGGTCGTGTGATGGGTTCCTATAATAGCGGGCAGGGGAAAAACGGTTGGGCATATTCGGTTTTGCTTTCCCGACGTTTTGGTGACGGCGGTTTTCAGGAAGGAACTATTTATGATGCCAATTCCTTTTTTGCTTCCGTTGAGAAAAAGTTTGGCGAAAATAGCAGTCTTAATATTACGGCGTTCTACACGCCGAACCTCCGCGGAAAATCAGCTCCCATAACCGCTGAGGTTGAAAATTTTAAAGGAATTGATTACAACCCAAATTGGGGCTATCAAAATGGCGATGTTCGGAATTCAAAAATGAAAACCGTGGAAGAGCCCGTGATTATGCTAAACCATTTTTGGAAAATAAGCAGCAAAACCGCCTTGAATACAAATATTGGGTATCAATTTGGAAAAATAGGAAACACCCGAATTGATTATGGTGGAACGCGTTTAATCGATGTGGACGGACAGCAAGCATATATTGGTGGCGCCCGTAATCCATATCCCAATTATTACCAACGCTTGCCCAGTTATTTTCTTCGCTTTGAAAACCCAACTGCTTATGATTACCAGCTTGCTTATTTGGCGGAACAGGAATTTTTCAATGATGGGCAATTGGATTGGAACTCGCTTTACGAAGCCAATAGAATTGCAAAGAATAGTGGCGGAAATTCATTATATGCCATTCAGGAAGATAGACAGGACGACACCCAAATAATGGCAAATACCATTTTGAGCAGCCAGATTAGCGAGAATATTACATTAAATGGAAGCTTAAACTATCGTAATTTAAAAAGTGAAAATTTCGCTGAACTGAAAGATCTTTTAGGCGGAACGGGCTATTTGGATATAGATTATTTCGCCGAAGGAATAAACAATACAATCATCGGCGATGTGGCCCAAAGTGATTTGCAAAACAGAAACCGAATTGTTGCCGAAGGCGATCGCTACAAATATAATTATGAATTGAATGCCAACGTAATTTCAGGTTTTGCACAGGGGCAGTTTAAATATAGTAGCATTGATTTTTATGTGGCTGCCACTGCTTCGCAAACCAGTTATCAGCGCAACGGGCTTTTCGAAAATGGGAACTTTCCCGGAAGTCTTTCTTTTGGGGAGAGTGAAAAACTGAGTTTTACCAATTTTGGGGGCAAGGCTGGTGTCCTTTATAAAATCACAGGAAGACATTTGGTGGATTTAAATGCTGGCTATTTCACCAAAGCGCCCACACTTCGAAATTCTTTCAGCAATTCAAGGCAGAGTAATGCATTAGTAATTGGGCTAGATTCTGAAAAGATACAGAATGTGGATATAAGCTATATTTTCCGTTCACCAATTGTAAAAGCTCGACTTACTGGATATTACAATACAATCCAAAACCAAACGGATATCAATTTCTTTTTTACTGAATCTGCCCAAGGCTTTGAAGACGGATATGCCTTTGTGCAGGAAGTGATTACTGGAATTAACACCCGAAAAATGGGGGCGGAATTGGGCATTGAAGCACAAATCACCCCAACTTTCAAGTTGAAAGCTGCTGGTTCTTTTGGCGAGAATGTTTATACAAACAATCCGAACCAATATTTAACGAGCGATGATTTCGACCTTCTTACTTTCGGCGATAAAACCACAAAACTTAAAAACTATCACGTAGCCGGCGGTCCCGAAAGAGCTTATCAATTGGGCATTGAATATCGCGACCCCAAATTTTGGTGGATGGGCGTAACTGCCAATTATTTTTCAAATGCATACATTGATGTGAGCACATTGCGAAGATCTGACGCTTTCACCTTTGATGGCGACGGACAAACGTATAGCGATTATGATCCCGAAGTTGCCAAAACCCTTTTAAAACAAGAAGATTTCGAGGAGTATATTCTGGTAAATGTTGTTGGTGGAAAATCGTGGAGAATTAAAAGTTATTACGTTGGGTTTTTTGCAACCGTCAGCAATGTGCTTGACCAACACTACAAAACGGGTGGATTTGAGGACTCGCGATTGGCGGATTATAAAAAAGTTCAGGAAGACCAAAACAGAAATACACCAATTTTTGGCAATCGATATTTCTTCGGCTATGGAACCACGTATTACGCAAATGTTTACGTAAGATTTTAACAATTAAATAATTGAGTGATGAAAACAGGAAAATTATACAAACCATTTACGCTATTCTTCGCTTTAATAACAATATTATCTTGTGTGAAAAGCGATGATTATGATGTGCCAAATACCGAAGTGCTTGCGCCAGATATCAATCCAAACGATGTAATCGAAATTTCGTCATTAAGAAGTTTATTGCAACAGGAACAAACAAATACTGAAAATCCGGACGCAATTTTAACTTTGGAGGAAACCGACAAATACATTACCGGTTATGTTATTTCCAGTGATGAGGGTGGAAACTTTTTTGAAGAACTAATCATTCAAAATAGTGCATCAAATCCAAATACAGGAGTGAAAATATTGCTTGACGCGAACCCGCTTTTTACCACTTTTGAATTTGGAAGAAAAGTTTACGTAAAACTTGATGGGTTGACTGTTGGTTTAAACAGTGGGGTTTTAACTCTGGGAATTCGGGATGGAACAAATATCAATAAAATTGCAGAGTCAGCTATGTTTGATTTTCTAATCCGCGATGTGGATGTTGTAAGTATTGAACCGCTCCCCATTACTATTTTGGATTTTTCAGATGATAAAACAAATCTCTTTGTTCGTTTGAGTGATGTGCAGTTTAATCGAAATGATGCCCTTGGCGACAATCGTAAAACTTTTGCGGCCGAACCTGGCGATCAATATGATGCAGAACGCAAACTTGAAAGTTGCGTTACAGGTTATTCTACAATTTTCAGCACCAGCACCTATGCTGATTTTAAAGCGGTGCTTCTGCCCAATGGAAGCGGGTATATGGATGCTATTTTAACCTACGATTTCTTCGGTGAAAACTTCAACATTACGGTCAGTGACCCTTCCACAATCTATTTTGAAAGTGAAGAGCGCTGCGATCCTGCGGAAATTGATTGTGGTTTAGCAGTTTCAACTGGAACAAATGTACTTTTTAGTGATTTTTTCGAAACACAATCTCCGGGAGATCCCATCAGCGGAAATGGTTGGACCAATTATACTGAAGCAGGCTCTGAACAATGGGAAGCCTATACCGCTTCCGGCAACAATCCATCGCTCGGGATCTCTGCAAAAATGCAAGCTTATAATTCTGGAGATTCCAGCAACATTGCTTGGCTAATCACACCGCAAATAAATTTTGATACCCAGGATGGCGAAACGCTGAACTTTAAAACCTCAAATAGTTTTGCTGACGGAAGTACGTTGGAATTATTTATATCTACTGATTGGGATGGAAACCCAGATAATATTATTTCCGCCACGTGGGACATACTTTCTGCGGCATACATAACTCAGGATAGTGATGCTTTCGGTAGTTGGTTTCCTTCGGGGAATGTTGATCTTGATTGTATTTCGGGGAATGCTTATATAGCTTTAAAGTACGTGGGAAGTGGTGAGGCAGCTTTTGATGGAACCTATGAATTTGATGAAATAGTGATCAATTCAAACTGATTCAATTTATGATTGATATTCAGTAGTTTCTAATAAAAGAAATTCCTAATTCCTGAAGCCATACCATATATAGTCCATTTCGACAAGCTCAATGCATCGCCTATTGGACTGGACTTTCACGGTGTTCTATTTTATTAACCATATTAAATGCCTAACGGCATATTGCTTCGCCGCGGCGAACAAAATACTGGTAATTAACCAATCACAAATAAATTAAAGTCCCGTAGGGACATCATATGATTTTAATCGGACACTACTGATAAAAATTTAAAAACCCTCGCAAAATCCAAAATATGGATAAGCAAGGGTTTTTTCTCTGGTTGGTTACCAGTTAATATAGATTGGCTCCTTATTTTTTCACAATTATAAATTCGGAACGTCTGTTTTTGTGATATTGTTCATCGGTACAGTTGTTACCACAGTCTATTGCAGGTTTGGACTCGCCAAAACCTTGTCCGCTAATTTTGTCCTTAGCAATTCCTTTTGAAATTACATACTGGACTGTGCTTCGCGCACGTCTTTCAGATAGGTCCATATTGTAGGCATCCGTGCCCCGGTTGTCCGTGTGGCCTTCCACTTTAATAACCATTTCTGGATTTTTCTTCATAAGTTCTATTAACTTATCCAGCTCAAATGCTGCCTGTGGTTTGATGTTATGCTTGTCAAAGTCGAAAAGAATTGGATTTAGTTTTACAAGATCGCCTTCCACAATGTCGTCTATTGGGCGAAGCGCTATGCGTAGGTTCTTTTCTCCTTCTTTGGAAGAAGCTACCGTTTCGGCATTACTCTCATAGCCAGCTTTGAAAGCCTGAACAACGTGGCCTTGGTTACATGCTGCGGTTATTTTGCCTATTCCATTAGTTCCTGTGGTTTGACTTTTCAGTTTGTTTTCAAGATTGTCAAAAAGATCCAACTGAGCGCCCGCTATTGGCTCGTCGTTGCTTGCATCAACTACAATAACATTCAGGATAACATCGCAAATGTCAAGTTTTTTGATTTTATAAATATCATCACTTCCCTTTCCACCTTTTCTGTTGGAAGAAACGTAACCTTCCTCCGTAGCTGTATCATAAGAATATGCAAAATCGTCTTCGCTGCTGTTAACGCCAAGGCCAAGATTTTTGGTTTCGCCGAAATTATTGCCGTTTGCTTCCGCAGCAAAAACATCAAGTCCGCCCATTCCTAAATGTGCATCACTAGAGAAATAAAGCGTTCCGTTTGAATCCACAAATGGGAAACCTTCCTTTCCTTCGGTGTTTATGTTGCTTCCCAAATTTTCAGGATTGCCAAAAGTACCGTCTTTAGAAATGGAAACTTTATAAATATCTGCCTTTCCCTTTCCGCCGGGACGATCGCTGGTAAAATAAAGTGTATTTCCGTCGGGGCTCAGTGCAGGATGGCTGGTAGAAAATTCGTGGCTGTTAAAAGGAACAGATTGTATGTCCTTCCACTGGCCATCAACGTTCTCTGTATAATAGATATTTAATTGACTAATGCCTTCTTCGCTTTTTTTGTATTTTCCGTTGTAGTAATCGTTTCGGTCAAAATACATGCGCTTGCCGTCTGCCGTAATAGCAACAGTACTTTCGTGGTATTTTGTGTTTACGTCGCCTTTCAGGGAAACTTCATTCTTTTCCACACCGCCAACCATTGAGGCTTTGTAAATGTCCAAAAAAGGCTCTTCGTTCCAGCCGTATTTTTTGCCGGTAGTATTTCTTGCAGAAGTAAAATAAAACTCATTGCCTACTACTTTTCCTCCAAAATCTGAGTATTTGGAATTCAACGCGTCAAGATTGTTGGCAGCGTATTTCTGTGAATTTTCATCAATAATTGCGGGAAGATAATCTGGATTCTTCATAAATTCCACCGAACGGGAATCGTTCGGTTTCATTTCTGCGAATTGCTTCATAAACGTATTATAGTCGCCATACTTGCCGTTTGCTTTTAAAGATTGGGCATAATTGTAAACCGTTTCGGGATCAACATCCTTCTTTTTTATAACTCTTTTATAATAGGTTTCGGCTTTTTTGGTGTCGTTAATGAAGAAATAGCTGTTTCCCAAACGTTCAAAAACGTATGTGCTGCCTTCGCCTTTTTTCAGCAGTTTTTGGTATGCTTCGGCAGCGTCTGTATATTGGAGCCTATCGTAATATTGATCGGCCTTTTTTGTTTTACTATTTTGGGCGGTAACCATTGTAGTGCTAACCGCGATAAGTAGAAGTATAGTGTATATTTTTTTCATCTTAAATGAAATTAGTTTGGTTATTAGAAGAATCTTGGTGAACGTAAAACACGTGGCTTAAAGAATAGGTCGAAAGTCAGCACCACTTCGTGCGAGGCTGGACCTACTGTTTTAATGTCGGAAGTTACGTGGTCATAAGCATAGCCTACGCGGATGTTTGGGGTAATTTGAAACCCAACCAAGCCACTGAAGGAATCGTCCAATCTGTAGGATGCTCCAAGTTCAAACTTGTCATAAAATAATGCATTCAAGTTAGCGTCATAAGAAACGGGTGCGTCAAAAGCAGATTTAACCATTACGGAAGGTTTCAGTTTGAAGTTTTCCGAAAGTTGGAAAACATATCCCGCTGTTGCGAAGTAATGGTTTGTTTCAGAACCATACTTGATTCCGTTTTCATCCAAGTGAACCGATTTCAGCATATTCGGAACAGACAATCCCAAATAAAACTTTTCGCCATAAAGAAAAGCACCGGCACCAATATTTGGATAGGTGTTGTTTATGTCTTCTGAAAAGAAGGGATCGTTGGGGTCCTGTAATTCCAAACCTGAAAGTCCCACATCGTGAAATGTTGCTCCGGCCTTAAGACCCAATGCAAGTTTTACGGTGCTTCCCAATTGAAGTGTGTATGAGAAATCTGCAAACACATTAGTTTCCTTTATAGGGCCTAATTCGTCTTTTATTGCGGAAAGCCCGAGCCCGATTTTATCACTAATCGGCGAATGCGCCGCAAAAGTGAAGGTTACTGGATTTTCATCCAAACCAGACCATTGGTTTCTGTAAAGTGCGGTAATGGAAAGACTTTCCTTTGATCCTGCGTAAGCTGGGTTCACCACGTTCATATTGTACATGTACTGGGTGTATTGGGGATCTTGCTGCGCCTGTGCTTCCTGAAAGAGCAACCCTGCCATCAATACAATTAGGATATATATATGTTTTTTCATCTGTATAAAATATTTGATAAAGTTGAAGATGGAATGCCCATATGATTCATTTTTTTTTGTTTTGAAAAGTGATACTGAGCATTTCATTTTTATCTATTTGGTAGTTAAAAAGTATTTAATGGTTTTTAGTTAGCTTTCTGGTTAAGATAAATCCAACCTGTGGCCTGTGAGCCATAGACAGCATCATTACCTGCAAGGTCAATTACATAGAAATAAGTCCCGGTTGGAAGATCGTTTCCATCTTTGGTTTGGCCAGACCATTCCTTTATGTAATTATTCTGTTCAAAAACCAAAGTTCCCAATCTGTTAAAGAGTTGAAGTTTATTGATTCCGGTTCTGTCGTTTAAGAAGGTAAGGTCCAGCGAATCGTTGTAACCATCTCCGTTTGGTGAAATTCCTTCTGAAATTACACAGTTTCCAACAGCATACAAACTAACATCCACTGAATCTGTACCCGTACAACCTCCTAAAGAAATTACAACGCTATAGGTTTGTGCGCCCAAGGCTCCGGATTCCACTGAAAAATCGAGTGTACTGTTAGTTTCACCAGCAAGTGGACTTCCGTTTAGGAACCATTGATACGTTACACCTTCTTCCGTTGTGTTGGCTGTTATGGTTTGGGGCTCGTTGGGGCAAGTTGTGAAATCTGCTCCAACAGATACTTCCAGATCATCTCTATAAGAGACCATCACGCTATCTGATGCCGTGCAGCTTCCAACATTTACCGTTACGGTATAGTTCCCTATTTCGGTAATTATTAATGTGGAATTGGTTTCGCCAACTAAAATGGTTCCGTCAAGGCTCCATTCGTAATTTGCATTAGGATTTTGAACAGAAAGCAACGCTTCCAAAACTACTTGAGAGTCAAAACAGGTTTGAAAATCATCGTTTACTGTTACTTCTATACTTCCCAAATTTACCACAACACTGTCTGTTGTTATACAAGAACCAACAGTTGCTGTAACCGAATAGTTGCCTGGCTGGGTAATGTCAAGTGTTTGGTTTGTTTCGCCAGCAAGAATAGCGCCGTTCAAACTCCATTCATAAGTCGCAAGGGTCGGATCATAATCTATTGCTTCAGCGGTAAGGATTACCGGCACTTCAAAGCAGGAAGTAAAATCATCTCCCAATGACACTTGAAGGTCCTGTTGCGAAATGGTTATTTCATCTGTAGCCAAACATCCACCCACAATAACGTTAACGCTATAAACACCATATTGGGTTGCATTAAGGGTTGGGTTTGTTTCTCCAGCCAACACAACGCCGTTCAAGCTCCATTCATAAGTAGCATCGGCAGGGTTATAATTTGAAGGGGAAGCGTCTAAAACCACGGGTTCATTAAAACAGGTTTCAAAGTTATCTCCCAGTTCAATTAGAGGAAGTTCGTTAAAGTTGATAACCACAGAAGAGATAACGGTACAATCGCCAATTGTAACCTCCACAGTATAGGTTCCAGAGGTGGTCACTGTAATGGTTTGTGTGGTTTCACCAGTATTCCAAAGGAAAGTTGCATCCGCAGGATTTCCGTCAATTATTTCGGCTGTAATATCATAGCTTTGGGAATCACAAAGTTCTTGGTCTCCACCGAGATTGACTGAAAAGGAGTCTATTCTTGTTATAGTAACATCATCGGTTTCAGTAACCACATCTCCATTACAATTGGTATAAACAGCTTGAGCAGTATAAGTTGTTGAAGGATCTGTTGGGCATACATTAATAGTTGTATCGGTGCCGATAACAGTTCCGCTGGAATCCAACCAAGAGAAAACAACATTTGATGCACCATTGGGCGTAAAACGCCAGGCTTCGTTTGAAGCGCTCCAATCTCCAGTGTTTCTTCCCGGAGCTGTATAGCCGACCGTTCCGTTCTGATTCTGAATTCCCAATACAGCGTTTCCGTCATTCCAGCTACAGCCATTTGGCCGGTCCTCTACATATATCTCCACTACATTGGTGGTTTCATAAATAACAATTTGAGAAGTTAGGGTAAGGTTATTGCAGCTAAAATATGGGATATTTGGAAAATTGACGACCATTGTTCGGCATGGTGATTCTCCAAAAACGGTCCAATTTATTTGTCCAGAACCACCTACTGATGGATCAACATCCATATAAGGCCCAAAAATAGTTGTGAAAAATAAATTAGGATCGGGGATGGATTCATCAAAAGACCAATTACAATAGCCGTTGGGGGGATTGTTTGCTAAATCAAACGAAACCACAGCGTTGGAACCGATGATCATTTGAGAATAGGTCTGGCCAAAAAAGCAGAAATCGAAGGGTAATTGGATGGCACTCGACCATATGTCATCTGTATTCACAGATACAGGCGTACCTCCCGTAAACGGGAAAGGCGGGGCATAAGGAATGGAAGAAACGCCATAACTAGTGGTTTCTCCAGTGTCAACAAAACTTGCAGTAAGGTCTGTACAAGGTTCTCCGCAGTCCAGATTCAAATCTTCCCCCGCATAAACATTTGGACATCCCGGTCCCTGTGCAAATGCAGAAAAAGATAGTAATAGGAAACTAATAAGTGCGAATGTGTGCGGTCTAAAGTTGAGTTTAAAATAGTGATGACAACTTTGTAAATAGAGAGGTAATTTTTTATTCATAAAGTTTTTGTTGGAGGTTATTATAATTAATTGTCTGTTAACTTTTTTTTAACACCGAAATATATGAAAATTTATAAGTTTTTCTTAAAATTTTCTATTTAGTTTTTTTTGAAAAAATTGAAAGTACCGGAAAATACCGGAAAATGGTCGCTCCTTTAAGCACTGTTTCGTTTTCTACTTCTGAAACGCCCAAAAGTACGGGTGGGAGTGTGTGGTTTCATTCCAGTCCATTTCGGTGCAGGGCGTAAAATCGTCATCCAAGATATTTGAATCATTTACTGTATCAAAAAGATTTTCAAGATTATAGAAGGCAACAGTGTAAAGGTTTTTCATTTTTAAGAATGAATGGATTATAATTGTTAATTGCTTGTAAAGTACAAAAAAGTCTTGCCATGTGTTTTGTACATTTGCCTTTTAAAGAGTTGCAGTATTCAGTAGCAGTGTGCAGCAAGAATTTGTAATTTTAAGTTTTAGCATCAAACAATAGAAACAATAGTATCCATAGCATCAAAAAAATATGATTGAACAAACAGACATTTCCTACGAAAAAACAGTTTTAATCGGGCTGATTACACAATATCAGGACGAGGAAAAAGCAAAAGAATATCTGGACGAGCTTGAATTTTTGGCTTACACCGCGGGTGGCGAGGTTTTGAAACGGTTCACCCAAAAAATGGAAGTCCCCAATCCGAAGACTTTTATTGGTACTGGAAAGTTGGAGGAAGTGAAAAATTTTGTGGAAGAACACGAGGTGGGTGTTGTGATTTTTGATGATGAACTTTCGCCTGGCCAACAAAAAAACATCCAAAAAGAGTTGGATTGTAAAGTATTGGACCGTACCAATTTAATTCTGGATATTTTTGCACAAAGAGCCCAAACAAGTTATGCCCGAACGCAAGTAGAACTTGCACAATACCAATATTTGCTGCCTAGACTTGCAGGTATGTGGACCCACTTGGAGCGCCAGCGTGGAGGTATCGGGATGCGCGGTCCGGGGGAAACGGAGATTGAAACAGACAGACGTATTGTTCGTGACCGTATTGCTTTATTAAAGGATAAATTGAAAAAAATTGATCGCCAAATGGAGGTGCAACGCGGCAATCGTGGTTCTTTGGTTCGTGTGGCTTTGGTGGGCTACACAAACGTGGGAAAATCTACTCTGATGAACGTGATTAGCAAAAGTGACGTTTTTGCCGAGAACAAATTATTTGCAACTCTCGATACTACGGTTAGAAAAGTTGTTATTGGAAATCTTCCGTTTTTGCTTACAGATACGGTAGGTTTCATCAGAAAATTGCCAACGCAACTTGTGGAATCTTTCAAAAGCACGTTGGATGAAGTTCGCGAGGCAGATTTGCTGTTGCACATTGTGGATATCAGTCATCCTTCATTTGAACATCATATAGACTCTGTGAATAAAATTCTTGAAGAAATTGGCAGTGCAGATAAACCCACAATTATGGTTTTCAATAAAATTGATGTTTACGAAGCAGAGGAAATTGAGGAAGACGATTTAATGACCGAAAAAACCAAAGCGCATTACACTTTGGAGGAATGGAAACAAACCTGGATGGCAAAACTGAACGGCGATGCGATTTTCATTTCAGCATTGAATAAAGAAAATTTCAATGAATTCCGAAAGCTGGTTTATGATAAAGTGAAAGAAATACACACCACCCGTTTTCCGTACAATAGCTTTCTTTATGATGAATATAAAGAAGAGGAATAAGAAAAGGAAAATTATTTTTTCATTACGGAAGTCTGAAGTTTTTTCTTAAAGCTGTCATACATTTTTTGGGTGATCAATTTTTTTTCCAAAAGCGCATTGATATAAAAATCTGTGTTTTGGCCATGTTCGGTTTCAGCCATTTTTTGGCCTGCGGAAAACATCGATTTTCTTTTATTTGGAAACAAACGGAACATTTTAATATTCGTTTCCATCGCTTCGGTATAATTTCCTTCTTCAAAATATATATTCATTAAATTGAAATAAGGCTCGAAGTTCTTATTGTTTAATTCGATGGATTTCTTCAGATTTTCAACTGCTTTTGCTTTGTCTCCATTGGCTTGGTAGGAAAGACCGAGATTAAAAAAAGTTTGCGCCGTGGGGTTTTCGTCTTGGCTGGCTTTTAAAAAATGTTCCTGCGATTTTTGGAAATCACCAGTCATATTATACAAAACGCCCAAATTATTGTGCGCCGGAGTATGTTCTGGATAAGTAGACAAAGCCTGATTGTAATAGAACGCACTTCTTTCAAAAAGTGAATCCTTTTCTTTTTCCTTTACATTTTTTACCGTTGCGCTTTCAAATAAATCGTTTGCTAAAAGCATGTTCAGTTTTACTGACTTTGGTGCAATTTCTAAATCTCTTTCCAAGATTGTCACCAAATTTTTCCAATCTAAGTTTCGGCTAAATACTTTCACAGAACTCACCAAAACTAAAATCGAGACTATTCCCAAAAACACATAATTCAGCTTTGGAAATTTTTCCGAAGAAGTATTTATAACATCCACTTTAAAAATTTTCAAAAGCAACCACCCCAAAACAATACAAAAACCCAGAGAGGGGATGTAAGCGAAGCGTTCCGCAATTATTCCCACCGCGGGTTTCACCAAATTGGAATACATGGAAATACTAATGAAGAAGAAAGCAAGGCCATATGCCAAAATCGATTTTGTTTTCAATTTCAAAATTGTAAAAACAGCCAAAGGAATTGTAATAATTACTCCCAGCCACACATACATATTTTCCCAGCCCACAATGCTCACGTGATCATATCCGTAATAGCTTATCAACGGATGTGGAACGAAGAGCAATTTGATATAATAGAAAACCGTATAAAAAGCCATCGGGATTTTTTCGAAAAAATTGGCTCCGTTCACGAACAACGGATTTTCAATAAAAAGAAGACTTCGGTTGCCTTCGGCGTCAATTAGCTGTGTGTTTATTAGCTTGTAAATAAGAATTGGCAACAATAAAACACCAATTATTTTTAGGAGTATTTTTTTGTTGGCATTTTCAAAAAAGTAAAGCGTTAACGGAATGATAGCCAAAAAAGTAAGCGAAGATAATTTTGACAAAAACGATAGAACCATAAAAACAAAAACACCCAAAAGCCAGGCATTTTGTGGTTTTCGGGCATATTTTATAGCGCTAGCCAAAGCCAATAATGCAAACAGAAAGCACAATAATTCGTCTCTTGATTTTACATTGTTTACCACTTCGGAATGTATGGGATGTATTACAAAAAGAATAGTAATTATAAGCGGCAAAAACCAATGGCTGTGTTTAAAGAGGGAGCGCAAAATTTTATACAACAGTAAACATGTAATTATGTAAAGCAAAAGATTGAAAAAGTGGCTCACTGCTGGCGTGGCACCAAACATTTCATATTCAATGGCGAAAGATGCTAAAGTAATGGGCCGATAACCAAAATTTTGATCGCTGGATTCAATGTATCTTGATTTAAATACCTTGGAAATTCCCGAAAAACCTTGTTCAACACGTTTGTTGTTTACTATAACATATTCATCGTCAAAGCTGTAATTATTGGTAAGTGTATTTCCATAAATGAGCATACAAAGCCCAATAATTATGTAAATACTTATTTTGAAATGTTTTTTTGACATCTACCTGAAAAACTAAAGCGAGTAAATATACACAGAAATTAAAAACAGAAAGCGAGCGTAATTAAAACGTTAAACATTTATTAAATACATTGGGTTTCTTATATTTGGAAGCCCACAAAAACACGCGGCACAATTATTCAACTTTGGTCTACCTAAACGCTATATCAAGCTATTTTCCTGAATATTTTCTTGATAATGAAACTATTATCAAAGAATTTTATGAATTCGGTGGTAAAAGCGATTTTGAAATAACGCCAGAATCTATCTTCAATCAATGTGGTGTAAGAAAAAGATTTGTAGTAGATCCGAAGGATACCACGAAAGATTTGGGAAACCGTGCCGCTAAAAAACTTTTTGAAGAATGGAACATCGATAAATCCAAAATTGATTACATAATATTTGTAAGTGAAGCGCTGGAATACAAAGCCCCTTCAACTTCCTGCATTATGCAGCACAATTTGGGGTTGGGTCAAAGCACGGGAGCCATAGATATTGTGCACGGATGTACTGGGTTTATATATGGATTAAGCATCGCTAAAGCATTAATACTTACCGATCTTGCAACAAACGTTCTTTTAATCACAGCAGATTTACCCACAAAAGTAATTCACCCAGAAGATATTGATTTGCGTGCAATTTTCAGTGACGGTGCAGCTGCAACGCTAATAAGCAATAAAAAATCTGAAAATGGAATTAATGCCTCTATCGAGGATTTTATTTTTGGAACAGATGGGCAAGGAGAAAAAAACCTGCTCGTTGAACGTTCCTCCGTTAATAATCCAGTTGATATTGAATGGCTCAAAGAACATGAACGTATTCCAACACAACTAAAAGGTGGAAGATTGCGAATGAATAGCCCGAAAATTTTCCTATTTGCATTAAGGCGCGTGCCGCAATTGGTAAAGGCGATTTTAAATAAACACCAATTGGTTTTAGATGAAATAGATTTCTTTATATTTCATCAAGCAAACGGAACTATGCTCGAATTTCTTCGGAAACGATTAAAAATACCTAAAGAAAAATTCATAATCTCCATTGAACACGTTGGGAACACAGTTTCGGCAACAATCCCAATAGCCTTAAAAGAAATGGTTGATGATGACAGAATAAAACCTGGACAAAAAATATTGGTAGCCGGTTTTGGAATTGGCTATTCTTGGGGCGCAACCATATTAACTAAATAATTATTTTAAAATGACAAGTATTGAAGAATTTATAAAAACTCTGGAAGCAGAATTTGATGAACTGGAACCGGGAACTTTAAAACCAGATACAAAATTTACAGATTTGGATGAGTGGAGCTCCATGCATTCCCTGATTATTATAGCGTTGATTGATACAGATTATGACGTAACCATTACCGGCGAAGATTTAATGAGCATCAAAAAAGTAGAAGAGCTTTACCAAATAGTAAAATCAAGACAATCAGCATAAGTGGCCTTTTTTTCAATTCAAGATATAGCAATTAAAGGAATTGCAGCAGCAGTTCCAGCCAATATGGAATCCAATTGGGATTACGAGTTATTGACCGAAAGCGAAAAAAAATTACTCATAAAAACCACAGGCGTCGAAGAGCGGAGAATGGCCAAACCAGGAATGGCAACTTCAGATTTTTGTTTTGAGGCCGCAAAAAAGCTCCTGAAAAAACTCGATTGGAAAAATGAAGAAATTGAAATCCTCATTTTCGTTTCCCAATCCGCAGATTATTATTTGCCCGCCACCGCCATTATTTTGCAGGACAGACTTGGCCTGCCAAAATCCTGTATGGCGTTCGATATTGGTTTGGGTTGCTCGGGTTATGTTTATGGACTTTCGGTAATTTCTTCAATAATGAAAGCCGCTGGATTAAAAAAAGGAATTTTGATGGTTGGCGATGTTTCAACCATTACTTGTTCGCGTGAGGACAAAAGCACCTATCCACTTTTTGGCGATGCTGGAACGGTAACGGCTTTGCAATTCGAAGAAAATGCCGAAGCAATAACGTTCAGCTTAAACAGTGACGGGTCGGGAAAAGACGCCATCATAATTCCACACGGGGGAATACGTAATTTAGCTTCACCAGCATCTTTTGATAAAGAAGAAATTGCTCATGGAATTGTCCGCTCCAAAATGGAATTGGCTTTGAATGGACTCGATGTTTTTAATTTTTCAATAAAAGAAGTTCCAAATTCCTTAAGAGAGTTTTTCGAAAAAACAGAAACAACTACCGATGCTTACGATTATTTAGTTTTGCACCAAGCCAATAAATTAATGAACGAAACCATTCGAAAAAAAGCAGGTTTTCCCATTGAAAAAGTTCCATATTCAATTTCAAAATATGGGAATACAAGTTCGGCTTCTATTCCTTTAACCATTGTAAGCGAACTTTCGCAACAATTGGAAAATTCAGAAAAAAAATTACTTCTCGCCGGGTTTGGAGTAGGTTTGTCTTGGGGAATTGTTTCCTTAACTTTAAAAAATGTTATTTGCACAGAAATCATAGAGTTATGAATCCCTTTTCACTTGAAAATAAAACAATTTTGATTACCGGCGCATCTTCCGGCATTGGTGCAAAAACTGCTGAAGTGGTTGCCAACCAAGGGGCAACGGTAATTCTAACCGCAAGAAATAGTGAAAGATTGGAAGAAGTTCTAAAAAAACTTCCGAAGGGAAACCATAAAATTATTTTGGCTGATCTTACCGACGAAAGTGATATGCAAAAATTGGTTTCTGAAACACCGACTATCGACGGCATCGTTCACAGCAGTGGCATCGTAAAACATTTTCCAGTTAAATTTATTGGGAAAAAACAAATTCAGGAAATGTTCGCCAACAATTACGAAGCGCCCTTAATCTTAACGAGTTCACTCTTGAAATTTAAAAAAGTGAACAAAGGGGCATCTATAGTATTTATGTCTTCCGTGGCTTCTAATTTCCCCAACAAAGGCGGTGCGTTGTATTCGGGGACAAAAGCGGCAATCAATAGTTATAGCAAAACTCTTGCAATTGAACACGCACCGCAAAAAATAAGAAGTAATGTAATTCTTGCGGCCATGGTTAAAACACCGCTTTTTGAGGAAGCTGAAAAAACGGTGAGCAAAGAACTAATGGACAAACATGGAGAACAATACCCGCTGGGCTTTGGCGAACCTGAAGATGTGGCAAATGCCATAGCATTCCTTCTTTCACCGGCATCAAAATGGATAACCGGCACACATATTATAATGGACGGAGGCCTAACAGCAGGCTTATAAAATGGAATATTCAATTATCATCCCAGTTTTTAACAGTGAACGTTCCCTTCCGGAATTGAAACAGAGAATTATTTCAACTTTTGAAAACATTACTCCCAATTTTGAAATTATTTTCGTCGATGATTTTTCAACGGACAATAGTTGGGAGGTATTGCTTGAATTGAAAAAAGAAAGCCCAAATAACATGAAGCTTTTTCGTTTGGGAAAAAACTTTGGACAGCACAGCGCGACCATCTGTGGATTTCATAAAGCGAAAGGAAAATGGGTCTTAACTATGGACGATGATCTTCAACAGGCCCCGGAAGACATTCTCCTTTTAATTGAGCGCATGCAAAAAAGTGGGGCCAATGTGGTATATGGCATCGCCAACCAAAACCATCCTCTCTATCGGCAAGTTGGCAGTAATGCCTATAAAAAATCTGCAAAACACCTTCATGGTTCTTTCGGTAATGGTTCTTCATTCCGGCTTATTGAAGGTTCCTTGGTTGAAAAATTAAAATGGTATGAACAACAGTTCATTTTTATTGACGAAATATTGCATTGGTACACCAATTATATAGAATGTGTTCCAGTATCGCACGCTCCTAGAAAATATGGAAACTCTGCCTATACCCCTAGAAAACTATGGTCCCTGGCCAATAATAATACCTTAAACTATAGCAATTGGCCTCTTAAATTAATGATGTATTTTGGAGGTCTGTTCTCTTTTATTTTTACGTTGTCGGGTATTTATTTTATTGTGAAGAAATTGGTTTTTGATGTGTCCGTTCCCGGATTTACCGCCCTCATCGTTTCCATTTGTTTTTCGGCAAGCTTGATGTTGTTATGCTTTGGAATATTGGGATACTATCTTAAAAATATCCTGACCCGCCTTAACCATAAACCGGCATATTTCGTAAAAGAGGAAAAGTTATGATTATAAGAAAATATGGAATCACTCTTGAAAGACTTACGGAAGATGATATAGAGTTGGTTAGATATCATCGCAATAGCAAACTTATAAGAATGCGCATGTTCTACCAAAACCAAATAACCGAAGAGGAACAAAAAAAGTGGTTCGCGTCCATTAACAACGATTTCAATTATTATTTTTTAATTCTTCATAAGGGAAAAAAAATAGGGCTTACCCATGGAAATATAGATTCCTATGAAAAAGGAATTTCACACGGCGGTATTTTTATTTGGGAACCCACCGCCATGCAATCTCATCTCCCCATTGTAGCATCCGTATGCGCTACAGACCTTATTTTCTTTTTGGTAAAAATGAAAAAAAGTATGGCTGAGGTAAGAACGGACAATAAAATTGCCTTGGAATACAATCAAAAATTTGGCTACGAAATTGTACCTGAACTATCTGATGAAGCGAAATATGTATTGGAACTTACTCCTGAAAATTATTTAAAAAATGCCAAAACCATCCGGGCGATGGTAAAAAAAATGAGCGGTGATCCCTCCGAACTTTCTTGGGCAGACATTGAAATTCCAACGAAAAAGCCAGAGGGTCTTTATGAAAAGCTCCCTTCCCATTTGGCAGAGCACTTTTCTTTTACCAAATAATTTTCAGTTTTTGTAGTTATGGTCTAAGGCCATACTTTTAAAAGTAAGAACGAGTTTTCTAAAGGCAAAAGGGAAATTAAAAAACAAAGTAATAATTCCCAACACGGTAACCACCTTTAATTTTGAAAATGGCATTTTCAATTTTGTGAAAAAACCCACATTTGGTTTTTCAAAATTATAGCCCAATTTTGATGCTATTGCATGTGTACTATATTCAATATGCTCTATTTGTTTCTTTGTAAGTTTTGTTTTCCAGCCTTCAATCATCTTCTTATCAATTGGCTTCATCAAGCTTTCATGTTTCTTCGTAATGGCTTCGGTGTAGTTTTCAAAACGCATTACAGTGTTCTTTCTGTAATCGAGCATTTGTTCATTAAATTCAATATTTAAAAAACGGCAGATAGATTGTATAGTTTCTTCGGGGTGTAAAACCAAATCCTCGTATTTCAACAAATAATATTGATTCGGATATTTTGCTTTTAAGGCAGCTAAATTTTTATTGTATCGCGACCACAGATAGCCTACGGCCAGGGCATCTTTTCTATTGAATGTTTTTATCTGTCCGCTCCCCGTGCCTCGAGGATCTCGTGCCATATGGATCAATTTAGCTTCCGGATTTACATGCATCATTCTTTCGCAAAAATTTGAATAGATTGGATGCTTGTCCCCAAACAATTGAATGTCTTTCTTTTTAAAAGAAGCGCTGTAACTTGCCCGTACCCGGTTGCAGGCTTCGTTGAAGTTTTTCACAGAAGGTTGTTGCGAAAAAGATTCCTCAACCACAGCGCGCGGTACTTTCCACATAAGCCGGAACGGCCGGTCTACATATACGTCGTCTATAAATCTTTTAATTGTTATTTTATCCCAATTTGTTATGTGTTTATATTTTCTTTCAAGGTGAAGCACAAAGAATGATTCGGGAGGCACTACAATATTGGGGTGCGCATCCAAAATATTGGCCAGCAAAGTAGTTCCGGAACGGCCAATAGCCATCACATAAAAATTTTCGCTCATTGTTTCGGGATGAAGGGCATAGTTGGTTTGCTTTTCAATTCGCGCAGCCAAATGGGAAGCCGGTAATAAAGCCGTAATTTTTCTTTGTCAAAAATCAGTGCTATCGGCATGTTTTCTTCTTTCAAAGAAACTTTTGTGGTAGGATGGTAGCCATATTTTTTTGCAAACACACCGCAATATTTCTCCAAAGTTTCGATCTGTTTTTTAGAAAATGTTTCTTTCCATTTATCCTTAAATGAACTTTTGAGAGGTTTTGAAAGATTTTTATGAACCGTGGCAATACCAATTTGCCGTGTTTTCCGGATCTTTTCGTTTGGCGAACGGTTCACATAGGCTTCAATGGCCTCTGCAATTCGCTCGTGATATGTGAGCATTGCCGGATGAAATTCAAGTCCAAAAAAATGGACCAATCTTTCCAATTCCTTTTTGGGTTGGTCCAGTAAATCTTCATAACGAACAGTAATAAAACCCTCTGGCTGCAATGCTTTGGCTTTTTCAATTTCCAGGTTGGTCATCACCCAACTTAATCCAAGATTTTTGATGCTTATTTTTTTATAGAGGCTGAAAATGGAATTCACATTGCCTCGAAAGTCCCTAACCAAATGGATAAACCGGGCATCGGGATAAATTTCTTTGAGGAGGGGAATCATTATGGCATAAATTGGGTTTTTGTCCACGATAAGTTCTGCCGTTCCCTTTTCGTGAAATGATGCGGTGGATACGTAAACCTGCTTGCAGATTTCACCATAAGTTGTTTGTTCGGGCAAACTTGCCATCCTCTGCCTTAATCCTTCGATATCGAGTTCCCAAAACAATTCTATTTTTTGTTCCTTCACTAAATCGGTTATAAATCCTTCCTTTATTTTTTGGGTCCACTGCGTAACCTTGCCGTATTTATTTTTAAAATGAAGTACAAATCTGGATTCCAGAGGCGCAGAAATATCCGGATGTGAATCCAGCATGGTCTGCAACAAAGTAGTGCCAGAACGATCTTTGGCTACCAAAAAAACAATAGGGGCATGGGTGGGTTTCATTTTTGCTGATGGTTCTGACATGCTTGGGGCTTCAAAAGGGAAGAAAAACGTCCCCGGATTTTAATTTTCAAATATAGGCTTTTCCGTTATTCTTCTCAAGATTCATCTATTGCGGGTTTTATAAATTAGTTTACTTTTGAAACTTTAACATGCCCTTTTATAAGCGTATATGATCCCCCTGCACAGGCCTTTTATTTCCGGTAAAGAAATTGAATTCATTGAAAAAGTTATTACTAGCGGTGAACTTTCCGGAAATGGAAAATACACTGGGTTATGCCATCAATTTTTTCAGGAAAAATTCGATTTTACACATGCAATGCTTACCGATAGTTGCACGGCAGCATTGGATATGGTTTCTATTCTCTTGAATATCAAGCCTGGCGATGAGGTTATTGTTCCCTCCTTTACGTACATAACTTCGGCAAATCCCTTCGTTTTAAAAGGAGCCAAAATTATTTATGCAGATTCACTTCCCAACAATCCCAATATTGATCCTGCACTGCTTCCAAAACTGATTACCAAAAACACCAAAGCGATAGTTGCAATGCACTATGGCGGAATTGCCTGTGAAATGGATGAGATTATGCAAATAGCGAATGCAAACAAAATTTGGGTAATAGAAGATGCCGCGCACAGTTTGGGAGCCACTTATAAAGGAAAATTTCTGGGGAGCATTGGCCATTTTGGAACCTTTTCATTCCATGCCACCAAAAATATAACTTCGGGCCACGGTGGGCTATTGGTTATCAATGATGAACTATTTGTGGAAAGAGCTGAAATAATTTGGGAAAAAGGCACAAACCGTAAAATGTTTATGGAAGGCGAAGTAAATAAATACGAATGGTACGATGTGGGCCTCTCCTTTTATCCTTCCGAAATTACTGCTGCTTTCCTCTGGGCGCAACTGCAATATCTATTTGAAATAAACGATGGAAGAGTGGAAAGTTGGAATTACTACTACCGAGCATTAAAGGATTTACCTCAAATAGAATTACCCACAGTTGAAACTTATGCAAAACACAATGCGCATTTATTTTGTATAAAGGCTCCAAGTAGGGAAAAACGAAATATCTTGTTGCAGGAATTAAAGAAAAATGAAATTATGGCAGCCTTTCACTATTTGGCGCTTCATCTAAGTCCTTTTGCAAAGACAAAAGAAACCGCTCCATTAAAAGAAGCCGAAACGTGGGCGGAAGGATTGGTTAGAATTCCTCTTTATTACGGACTGACAGAGAAGGAGCAGGATGAGGTAATCGATCAAATAAAAAGAATAGTACAAACCTGGTAAACTTTGGTATCACTTTCAAAAATTATAAAATCCATTATCTGGCCGCAAAGAAAAATTTTGCTTCTCGGAATTTTTCTAATCTTAATAAATAAGATAGCAACCTTAACTTTACCTGGAATTTTTAAGTATTTCATTGATGATGTAGTCATTGAAAAAGATTCGGAAATTTTAAATAAAGTGCTATTGATTGCGGCCATAGCCGTAATTGTACAGGCCGTAACCACCTACTTGTTAACCAAGATTTTAAGTGTCCAAGCGTATAAGTTAATAGCAGAACTAAGGGTCGAAGTTCAAAAAAAGGTGTTTCAGTTTCCCATCGGGTATTTTGAAAAAAGAAAATCCGGCGAAATTGCAAAACGGGTAATGGACGATGTAGACGGTTTAAGCGTTATAGTTGGCAATGGAATGGTCTTGTTTGTCGGCGGGATAATCACCTTCTTTTTTGCACTGGGTATTCTGCTCTACATTAATGTAAAACTTACTTTTTATATAGTTATTCCTTTATTTATTTTGGGGTTTGTAACCCTAAAGCTTTATAAACACATACGCCCCATTTTTAGGAAACGCAGACAGATAGAGGCTGAAGTTCACGGTAGGTTAAATGAGTCGTTAAGCGGAATCCACATCATAAAAGCGTATAACGCCGAAAGACAGGAACTGGATATTTTTCGAATTGGCGTAGATAGAATTTATGAATATTACAATAAATCATTAACCGCAAAAGCCTTGGTTATTAGCATGGCCACCTTGGTTTTTGGTATTTCTGCCATAGCGATTTTGTGGGTGGGAAATACAATGATTATTAATAAGGAATTGACAATAGGTGAATTTTTGACCTTTGCCCTCTACTTGGCTTTTATGATTGCCCCCATCGTTCAAATAGGAAATATAGGCAGTCTACTTACCGAAGCTTTTGCAGGATTGGACAGGACCGAGGAAATCCTTGAAACAGAAACGGAAATTGACATACATCGAAACAATTCATTAAAAAGCATTGTCGGGAATATAACATTTACCAATGTTTCCTTTAAATATCCTGAAGGGAGCACCGTGCTTTCAAACATTAGTTTTGAAGCCATACCTGGAAGCGTAACAGCCCTCGTGGGAAGCTCCGGGGCTGGGAAAAGTACTGTTGCGGCCTTGATTGCTACCCTCATTTCTCCTAGAGAAGGACTGATAACCATTGATGGCAACGATATTACAAAAGTAACTTTGGAAAGCTATAGAAGTCAATTGGGAATGGTTTTACAGGACGACTTTTTATTTGAAGGGACCATCAAGGAAAACATTCTTTTTTCCCGACCAAACGCCACAAATGAAGAATTGGAACAAGCTGTAAAATCTTCCTATGTTGATGAATTTACAGATCGTTTTGAAAAAGGTTTGGAAACCATAATTGGCGAACGCGGGGTGAAATTGTCCGGCGGGCAAAAACAACGTATCTCCATAGCCAGGGCGCTTTTGGCAAACCCAAAGATTTTAATTTTGGACGAAGCCACCTCAAACCTAGACGTAGAAAGTGAATTGATGATCCAAAAATCATTGGCCACCTTAATTTCGGGAAGAACCACTTTTATCATTGCACACAGATTGAGCACCATCCAAAGAGCAGATCAAATTTTGGTGTTGGACAATGGAACCATCATTGAAAGAGGCAACCACCAAGAGCTCCTTGCAGCAAAAGGAAGCTATTATAATTTGGTTACTTTACAGTCTAGAATTTAATTTTTTTTTCATAAATTCGATTTTGTTGGAATAACTTTCTTACTTTAAATTATTCAAACAGCGATGTTTATGCGATTCAATCAAACCCTCTTGGTTATTTGCTTTCTGTGGTTATCTTCATTCCACGCCCAGCAATCTGAAATTGATAGTCTTGAAACGGTAATTGCTAAAAACACAAGCGATGTAGAGATGGCAAATGCCCTGAGCAAAATGTCTGGGATTTATGGAAAGCGTGATACTGAAAAAGCAATACAATATGCTTGGCGAGCAAAAGCACTTTCAAAATCCATTGGCAATAATAAATCCCTGGCCATCTCTTCCGCGCTTTTGGTGAATGTTTACAGAAACACATCCCAACAGGACAGTACAGATTTTTACTTGGAATCCCTAAAAAATTTGGCCGCCAATGCCACAGCGGCAGATTGGGATCATATAAATCAAATTTATTACTCCACAAAAGGTCTATATTTAAACAAGAGCGGAAAATCTAAGGAAGCCTTGCCTTATCTTTTAAAAGGATATGAATACACCAAAAAAACAGGACAGGAGGTAGAAACATACGGCCAAGCTATAAACATTGCAAATTGTTATTACCAATTTGCAGATTATAAAAAAAGCCTTCAATATAATTTTGTGGCATTAAAAGGCTTTGAAAAATTGGGCAACAAGAGTGGGCAATCATTTTGTTACAATAACATTTCAAATTGTTATTATCAAATGAGCCGTTTTGCCGAGGCCATTCCCTATCTAAATAAATCCGTCAAACTTAAAAAGGAATTAGGCGATAAACGTGGCTTGTCCAAAGCCGAACAAAATTTGGGGAACAATTACATGGGCTTGGGAGATTGGGTAAGGACTGAAAAACATTTTAAAAATGCCATTGCCTTGAATCAAGAATTAAACGATACCTCGGGTTTGATAGCAAATTATTACAATATCGGTCGCTCTTATTCTGATAGAGAGCCAAAAACCGCCATTTCCTATTTCGAAAAAAGTAAAGCTTTGGCCATAGAAATAAATGACAGTACAATGATTACAAAAAATAATCTCGAAATATTGGCGAGCAAAACGATAAATGAAAAGCAATTGCAAAATGAAGAAAATGCGATAGTAAACGTGCAGGCGTTTAAAGAAGCTGGAAAGAAAAGAGATGAAGCAGATGGGTATAAGAATCTGGCAGATTATTATGCCCAAAATAAACAATTTGATAAAGCACTTGAATATACCAATAAGTATCACGATATAAGAGATAGCCTTAAGGGCAATGAAATATTAGCTCAATTCAAAAATATAGAGGAACAGTACAATAAAGAGAAAAACGAAAAGCAAATCATCCTTTTGCAAAAAGACAAACAGATTAGCGAGCAGAAACTCAACCGTCAACGTTTTTTGATGATCATCTTTGGGTTGATAATTTTTTTTATTGGTGTTGGTATCTATATGTTCGTTAACAGAAATCGACTGAAGCAAAGAATGCAGGAATTGGAACTTCGCAATCGCATAGCTGCAGATCTTCACGATGAGGTGGGCAGTTCACTGAGCAGTATATATATGCTCAGCCAGATGGCCGGAAAAACCCAATTTGATTCCACAGGAGAATTACTAGAGAAAGTAAAAACCAACGCCAAGGAAACCATGGAGCGCATGGGCGATATCGTTTGGATGATAAAACCCACTGAAAATGAAGGCGAAGGTTTAAAGTATCGTATGGAACGCTTCGTCCATGAAATATGCAACGCACAGAATATTACCTGTACCTTTTTGGCAGATGATTTAATTGAAGTGAAGCTCAATATGATGCAAAAGAAGAATGTATATCTTATTTTTAAGGAAGCAGTAAACAACGCCGTAAAATATTCAGAAACCAAAAAATTGGAGATAAAGATAAAACAGCAGGATATGCAATTGGAAATGGAAATCAAGGATTTTGGAAAAGGTTTTCACGAGAAAACCGTCCTTAAGGGCAATGGTCTGGATAATATGAAAAACCGAGCCACGGAAATGAACGGAAATTTAAAGTTTGATTCCAGCCCAGAAATGGGAACCACGGTGCAGCTTAGCTTTCCAATATAGACCTGAGATGTTAGACGTGAGACGTGAGAATTATAAAGCAATCTAAAATCTAACGTCTAAAATCTAAAATCTATCCCATCCCCCAATTTAGGTATTGATACTAATTTTCTTGTGTTGTAATATTGACATTATGGACAAAAAACAGAACGTAGTCATTTTTGAGGACAACAGGCATCTTCGGGAAAGCCTAGAATTTCTGTTGAATCTTTCAGAAGGCTATAAATGTG
>JBBQUI010000005.1:0-35399 GCA_038212575.1 Flavobacteriales bacterium | reverse complement strand
AAGCATTTGAAAAAAAAATTTAGGAACGATTGAAAATTTTGAGTACATTTAAATATGCAAATCGAAAGAACAAATAAAGAAATATTAATCCGACTATCTTCCGAAACGGATTTGGTCGGACTTCAACGGATTTTGGACTATCTGAAATTCCGTGAAATAGCTTCAAAAAGCAAAGCATCCCAAAAACAAATCGACGAACTTTCTTCCGAATCCAAATCTTCTTGGTGGAATAAAAACAAAAGTCGGTTCGTAAAGTGAAAATCGTAGTCGACACCAATATAATCTTCAGCGGACTTTTAAGCCCAAATGGAACGATTAGCGACCTTTTACTGAATTCGTCAAATACGTTTGATTTTTATTCGCCAACTTACCTGCTGGACAAACTTGAAAACCACAACAAAAAACTTTTGAAAATTAGTGGATTATCAAAAAAGGAACTGGATTTTTTGCAACGCAATCTATTCAAAAAAATAGACTTGATTGATTTGGAATCTATCAGAGAATCAACTTGGGAAAAAGCAATCGAACTGACCAAAAATGTTGACGAATTTGATGCACCTTTTGTTGCTCTTGCGTTGGAAATGGATTCACCACTTTGGACTGGCGATATGAAATTAATAAAGGGATTGAACAAGAAAGGAATTGACTGGATTTTGACAACAGAAATTATAACTGAAATACGAAACGAGGAATAAAAACGCTTGCTAACACCTTGTCCTATAAGCTATGGCTTGGTCTATGCTTATTTGGAAAATTTATGGATTTCCCAAAGTTAGTTTATATTTGGAGAGGTTCGTGCTTTAACACGCCACAGCTCATAAACGAGGAACGTTGTTGTGCCTTATGACAAACCGCTAACAAATAATAAAAATCATGAAAACATTTCACAATCTAATTACGCTCTGCATCTTTCTACTTGTTTCACCTATTTTATTGGCACAGGAAATTCAAGAATTAACCAAGGAGCAGATCACATCCATAGACAGTTATGTAACAACGCAAATGGAGGCACGAAAAATACCAGGTATGGTATATGCGATAGGTTATGGCAATAAAATGCACATAGGCAAATTCGGATACGCAGACGTCCAGAACAAAGGTATTGTCCAAAAAGAAACTCGTTTTTTATTGGCCTCGGTAACAAAACAGTTTACTGCTGCGGCCATTGTACTTTTGCAAAAAGATGGAAAACTGAATTTCAGCGATCCTATCAATAAGTACCTTCCAGAGCCCATTCCTGCTTGGGATGCAATTACCATTCACCACTTACTTACCCACACCTCTGGGCTACCGGGTCAAAATAGCAATAATGAATATCAAAAACCCATAGGTGACAAAAGGGATATTTTAATGACCGGCCTTAGGGGTGATATCACTAAAAAATTTCGTTTAAATATGATTAAGTCGGACACCTTGAGTTTTGAGCCTGGAAGTAATTTTGACTATAGCAATACAGGTTATTTTTTATTGGGGGTAATAATCGATGAGCTAACCGGAAGCTATGATAACTTTTTAAAGGAAAGAATATTTGATGTCCTAGACATGAAATCTACCTATATTATAGACCCATTTGCTATAAAGGAGTTTGAAGCCAGAAATTACGGACTTCTCGATGACGAATTGGTAAACAATAGAATGTTTTGGGATATAGAGATACCTGCATCCTACGGTATTTATTCCACGGGTGAAGATATGCTAAAGTGGGGCCTGGCATTAGATTCCAATGTGCTGTTCACAAATGAAAGCAAGAAACTAATGTGGAGCCCTAATCAGTTCAAGGACGGAACCCCATTGTATTATGGATATGGTTGGGGACTGATGCAAGTAGACAACAAGAGAATAATACGCCACAGCGGGGTATCTGGCACCGAAATCTTGAAATTATTAGATGACAAGGTAACCATCGTAACCTTGACAAACCTTGGAGCAATCCCTTACTATAATGGTGATAGAAAACAAACTGTAAATTCGTGGAACCTAGTAGATGGTATAGCCACTATTATGGGCTACAACTCCTTGCCTCCAAGAAAGGAAAAATAACCAAAGGCTCAAAAAATGAAATGGCGGTTTTGGGTTTTTTTAGAAGAAACACCTGGCCTGGCATTGAGAGAAGAAAAATTTAGGCTTATTATGCATCAAAAAGGTTTCTACCCCCACGCTGGCGCAGTCGTCCCGCCCGTGTCCTTTCGGCTCAGTGAGTAACCCAGCATTTCCGGTACGATCGAGACGCTCGCGCTAGCGAAGGGAACTCGTCATTGCGAGGCCGACAGGCCGTGGCAATCTCATGAAGCTACTTGTTATCATGATTGGCTATCCGATGACATATTGCTTCGTTCCTCCTTTGCATTGACGCTTTCTTATGGCAATGGAGAACTAAAATAAATGAAAGATTGTGTTATAATTACAACCAATTGAAAAACAATAGACTAATTTTATCGTTAGTTAGAATATAGAAGTTAATGTGAATGCGTAAAATTGTAAAGCACATATTATTCAGCATCGTCTTAGTAGTAATCACTCTTCATGCTACTATTCCACATCCTCATTCAAACGAATTATCTGAGATAAAGCATTTTCAACTTCATGAAAATACACATTCATTAATTGGAGTTATAAAACTAGCCTTTCATGAAAGTGATGATGAGAATTTAGACAATCTCGTATTTATTCAATATGAAAGTGTTAAAAAAATAGACTTTAAACATATAAGTCCGGCAGTTCCAGTATTCAATAACCCACTGTCAATAGTTGAAACGGGTGAAACTGTTAAAGCAGTAGCACAGAATACCGATAATTTTATCAAATTACTTTTTGTTAGCCCGAATGGATTAAGAGGCCCGCCTCAATTAGCATAATCTTTCCGGTAAAAATTAATAATAACAAAACGTAAAAATTTAAAATTATGGATGCAACACATCTTCATTTAATACTGACACATTTCCCAATTGTGGGAACAATACTCGGAATTGGAATTTTGGCTTATGGTCAATTTTTAAAGAACGATACTATAAAAAAAGTAGCATTGGTAACTTTTGTGCTAATGGCAATTTTAACAATACCTGTTTTTCTAACAGGAGAGGAAGCGGGAGAAGCCGTTGAAGATATTGCAGGGGTTTCAGAACAACTCATAGAGAATCATGAAGAACTAGCTGAAAAAGCAATCTGGCTAATGGGGCTTTTAGGTGTTTTATCGCTAATTAATCTTTTTGTAATCATTAAAAAATGGTCGTTTGCAAAAATTATAAGTATAATCACGCTAATTGTTTCATTAGGAACATTCGGTCTTTTTGCACAAGTGGGAAGTACTGGTGGTGAAATTAGACATTCTGAAATAAGAACAACTAGTGTAAATAATAATGGCGTATTTAATGGTGGTGAAAATGGAGCCGAAGATGAGGACGAAGATGATGATTAAATGATCACTGCTGTCAAAAATGTATAAACGCAATAGCGGTTTAGGACTAAACTTTAAAGTTAATTTCTTTAAAATATTTAAGGAATATACTTTGGAACAGATGCTTTTAAACCGCTATTGCGCTTTTATAAGAGGCTTCTATCTTCTTTTTAAAAAAGAAATGAAACCTACATATCTGAAAAGGAGTTAACTTGTTAAATTAAAACTTTAATAAAAAAAGATACAGCATGTGGTGGCAATATATATTGGTTTTTTTAGGTGCGTTATTGTTTGATATAGTTCCTTTTCCTTTCCCACCTGCGTTTACGATAATGATGTTTTTTCAGATCATTTTTGGATTGAATGTGTGGGCAGTAATTATAATAGGCGTAGTTGGCTCGGTTTTGGGTAGATATATTCTGCTTTTATATGCTCCATTATTGGCCACTAAGTATTTAAAAGAATCGAAGAATAATGACATTCAGTTTCTTGGTGCTAAAATGAAAGAGAATAAATGGAAGGGGCAAGCGGTCATACTTGCTTATTCATTGTTACCACTTCCCACAACACCACTTTTTTTATGGGGTGGCATTTCCAGACTAAAACCAATTTATATTATACCCGCATTTATAATTGGCAAATTTACAAGTGACGCTGTTGCATTACATTTAGGTAAATACGCATCAGAAAACATTCAGAGTATAATCGAGAATATGTTCTCTTGGCAATCAATTGCAAGTTTAGTGTTGAGCTTATTACTACTTTTCTGTCTTTTCTTTATAGACTGGCGAAAACTCATTCAAACAAAGAAGTTGGTTATAAATTATAAAATCTGGAAATAGAAGCGCATTAACTGTAATAGAATCGATGGTTTTTAATACAGTAGCAAATATGCAATTTTACCACAAAGGACACAATCCCGATAGCTTTCGGGATGCACAAAGTTCACAAAGAGAGCTCAGTGTTCTTTGTGTCTTCTTTGTGTGCTCTTTGGATTACAATACATTAGCACATTCACAATTTTGCTACAAATGGTGCAAAGGATTTGCACAAAGACCCCTCAGAAAACCTTGACAGAACAGGCTTCAGAACAATAATGAATCCGGTATGCTGCAATAGCGCAACATACCGGATTTTGTCAATATTATAATTACAAGTACTATTTCTTGAACGCTAGTTTCTCCTATTGCAGTGCTTACTGCAACTGCATAAAATTGTTTACTTGAATTCACAAAACTAGTGTTATGTAATTTTAAATAAACAATAGCTGACAGCCTTCTTGATCTGCTCTATTATAGAAATCACCAATGGTTAAAATACCATCTAATTCATCAATTAAATTTTCTCTTTTCAGATGGAACATATCTACAGCCAACTTACAAGCCCATAGCTTACAGCCAGAATCGGAAAGAATCTCTAAAAACTCTCCAATGGGAGGCATATCCAACTTTTCCATTTCTTTCTTCATCATCTTGGTAGCCAATGCTTCCATACCCGGCAAACCTCCCAACATGGTAGGCATGTGCATGGCAGGATTACCAACCGTAGCTACATGTAGATGCTCTAGTTTTTTCTTCTGAATGGCCTCCAAACCAAAAAACGTAAAAAATATTTCAGACTCTATGCCTTCCATACGTGCACCATTGGCCATTATAAAGGCAGCATATGCATTCTCTATAGTTCCTTTCGATAATATGAAAAGCATTTTTTTAACTTTTGTGCTCATTTTCTTTAGTTTATAGGTTTAAATACAACTTTTTGGTTTTGGTACGCCAGCTATTTTAGTTGATATTTTTAATGGTCCACCAGGGAATAGATCGTAAAATTCTTTGATATCTATTATACCACTTTTTTTAATGCCTCTTATAGATAGGGCAACGTCGTTTTTAACTTGTTCCTGAATCCAATAAAGTACTTCCCAGTGCTTATCTGTTAATTCAATATTGTTTTCTTTAGCTATTTCTAAAGCTATTTCTTTGTTCCATTGAGATAGATCTGTTAAATATCCATCTTCTGTAACATCAAGTCTAATTCCTGCTATGTTTAAATCCATAATAATTGTTTTTTAATTTATTTTTTTTCCTTTTAAACTCATATTTCTACTTACCATTGGTATAGGTATACCTTTTAAAAGCATATTCCAATAAATCCACCTAAAAGCTAATTTACCCCAATGATTGAATATACTTTCTTTTAAAAGCTTTAGAGGACCAATACCAGCAATTGGGAAGTTGCCTTCTAAAGGTTCATATTTATAATTGAAATCAATTAACAACGCTTTGTTATTGCCCGTTTCAATAAAACAGTTTGCATGACCATCAAATTCCTCTTTTAAAGGTTTGCCATCTATATATAATAAAATGTTATCGGTTAAAGTTTCTGATGCAAAATGGGCCACTGAACCAGCTTTAGATGCTGGGATATTACTAGCGTCACCAATTACAAATACGTTATCATGATCAAGTGATTGTAATGTGTTATGATGTGTAGGGACATAATTTAAATCATCTCCCATTCCGGAGCGTGCAATAACTTCATCGCCCATATTAGTTGGCACAGTGACAAGTAAATCAAAATCAACCGTGGTATCTCCATAATCAACAATTTGATTTTTCTCATTATCAACTCTTTCAATATTGAAATCTGTAACAACATTAATATTTTTTTCTTTCATTAAATGGCTTAGAGCTGCGGTTGCTTTAGGTTTGGTAAATGCACCTCCAAGTGGTGTAACATAGGTTAGGTCAACTTTGTCCCTCATTCCTTTTTTTGTAAAATAAGAATCTGCTAAAAAAACAAACTCTAATGGTGCTACGGGGCATTTAATAGGCATTTCTGTAAAATGAACTACCATTTTACCGCCTTTCCAGTCTCTTAGTTTATTTCGCAGTGCTAAAGAACCTTCATAAGTATAAAAGTCGAATACATTTTTGCGCCAATTTTCGCCCTTCATTCCTTCAGTCTCTTGAGGTGCAATTTTACAGCCCGTTGCAACAATTAGAATATCATATTGTAACGTTTCATCCTCTAATTCAACTTTGTTTTCCTTAGGGAAAATTTGTTCAATTTTCTTCTGAATATAGTTTACATCTTTTGGAATGAATTTTTCGCCAACTTTCTTTACTTGATCTTCTGTATAAATATCAAAAGGTAGAAAAAGAAAACCGGGTTGATAATAATGCGTTTTATATTGATCTACGATGGTAATCTTCCATTCTTTTTTCGGTAGTTTAGAAACTAAATGATTTGCCATCATGGTTCCTGAAGTTCCTGCTCCTAAAATGACTAAATTTTTCATAATCTGTTTATTTATAAGTAAAGTTAAGGCTATATAGACACCCAGTATATGATATAAATCAATAATGATGCATTTACAGGGAATATACCATTGCAACCGTTGGCAGACCCGTCGTTGCGAGCGCAGCGCGGCAATCCCATTAAGCTACTTGTTATCATGACAGAAACTACACCTGGGCAGATTGCTACAGTCGTTCCTTGGGTCGCTCCTTCGCAATTACGAGTGCAGAACCGTCATTGCGAGGCCGACAGGCCGTGGCAATCTCATGAAGCTACTTGTTATCATGATTGAAACTACACTTAGGCAGATTGCTTCAATCGCTGCGCTCCTTTGCAATGACGTTGGCGATAATCCCCCAAAAATTCGTATATTAAACTTTCAATTTTTTAAAAGCTTGGTTATGAAAAAATTAATGATTGTCTTCGTTTTTGCATTTGCGTTTTCAGCATTTTCACAAAACAAAATTTTACCAAAAAATATACAGATAAAAACCGCAGTTTTGGCTGCGCCTGAAATGTATCGCGATGGGGCTACCGTACTTGGTTATAATCTTGAAGGAAAGCTTATCACCCTGCGCGAAGGCACCAACGGCATGGTTTGCTTGGCAGACGACCCAAACAAGGAAGGCATAAGCGTAGCTTGTTACGGTGCCGAACTGGAACCCTTTATGGCACGGGGACGAGAGTTGGCGGCTGAAGGCAAATCCAATGAAGAAAAGAGTGAAGCCCGAAAGAGCGAAATAGATGCAGGAACTTTAAAAATGCCAGCGGAACCATCCATGCTCTATATAGTGGCTGGTGAAGAAAAAGACTATAGTGCAGAAACTGGCGAACTTCTAAATAGCAAAATACGCTACGTGATTTATAAGCCCTATATGACGGGCGAAAGCACTGGTCTGCCCACTAAACCACAAGCTCCAGGAATGCCTTGGTTGATGGAGGCTGGCACGCATCGATCACATATAATGATTACTCCGGCTAATTAATAATTTAAGAGCCACGAGCCAAGAGGCAAGAGGCAAGAGGCAAGAGCCAAGTGACAATACTAATTTTAAATATAAAAACCCACCTTCACTCAAGAGGATGGGTTTTTAGAATTGGACTTTGACTAAATATTAAAGATTTTTTAGAAATTCCCTAAATTCCTTCCGGTTGTAATCGGCCATACCTTTATGGGTGAAAACCAAATCTCCCTTGGAGTTTATTACAAAGGTGGTCGGAATACTGGGCGAATCATACATTTGAGGAATTGCCTCGGCGGGTGCGTATACTTCAAAGTCGAAAGCATTTTTGTTTTTATATTTTATTGCTTTTTCAAATTTTTGGTCGAAGGAAACCATTAGCACTTCAATTTTATCCTTGTCAATGTCGTTGTACATATCGTTTATTCCGGGCATTTCAGCCACGCACGGCGGACACCAAGTAGCCCAAAAGTTTATAAATATTACTTTACCGCGATATTGTTCTAGCGATACATTTTCTCCTTTTGAGTTTACTAATTTCATGCTGAAATCTGCTTTGGTTGTAGCGATTTCCTCTGTTTTGGAGTTTTCTTGGATTTGTTCCATATCTGGATTCATTGCGCCTGTTGCTAAAAGTCCGCGTTGGGCAAAACCAATAATTTCGGTATGTAATCCAGAAAAATAAATTCCAAGGATAATTACAGCAAAGAGTCCGTATTCAATTATATTTTTTTTAAGTTTTTTGTTCATAATCGGTAATTTTAAATTTTATTTTACTTTTTTTTATTTGAATATATAATCTGTTCCGGGAACCGTAGAAAAGGATTTTTCACCTAAATAATCACAATAGGCGCGCTTATCCATTTTTGGGCTTATGGGCGAATGCAGTTTTAAATATTCCTCAACCACTTCGTGGATGGTGTATTCTTTTGTTTCAAAGTCTATCACATTGGGCAATCTGCAAAGTAGGTCTTCGGGATCGCCTGGACGTTCGCAGGCAGAAATTGTATAATATCTGTCGTCATCAATAGGCTCGCCATTAACTTCTATCGATTTTATACGTTGGTTTTTTTCATTCTGACTATTAAATTCCACTTTCATTCCTGAAAATCGAACTAACCAACCGCCAAAACGTTCGGTGGCATTTTGGGCAAAAGCATTGTGCATTTCTTTTTCAAGCCACATTTTAATCTGTTTACCGGTTGCTTTTCCTGTTTTTACTGGTTCATTAACAGGTAAGAGGTTCCAGAGATTTGCACGAGTAATTGGTTCTGGTTTTCCGTTTTTGGGTACGATGGGATTTCCAAACCGAAACCCATTGGAAATAGCGATATCGGCACCTGTTTTCCATCGAGCTGCATCGGTAATTAGATTATCCATAGGGTTTTCCACGGTTAGATAGCGGTACAATGGCTCTGTGGTATAACCAACGATGGTCTCCAGATTTTCTTTGTAGGGCGCTTTTGCTTTGTCAACTATAGCCTGGATTTTAGGATCGGCGGGATATACAGCAGGGTCAACATCCATCAATTCATAATCGTCTTTAACCAATTTGTTGTTGACGAAATAAAGGTTTAGCTTACCAACAAACGACCCAAAAGCCCCTGGTTCTGTAACCTTTGCATATCTTCCTTGGATTGGTTGGCGAACTCTTTCGTGCGTATCGTTCCCCAAAATGTAATCTACATTTTCGGCAATTGGGCTGTTGGCCAAGGTTATTTGTTTGTAAATGCCAATATGGGTTACGAGGAACATCACATCAATTCTTTCCTTCAATTTTACTTCGTCTATAAGTTTTTTCACACTGGCATCCACCGGAGTGAAATTAATTCCTTTGCTGAAAATAGGATTTTGCCTAATAGGAACATCGGGATCGTTAATGCCAATAAAGCCAAGGCGAACACCATCGATTTCCTTTACCAAATAGGAAGGATATAGATTTTCATTGGAATTTTCGTGAAACATATTCTGCACAATAGTTGGTGTTTCAAACTTCTTATAAACTTCCAGCATTTTCTGTTTCCCATAAATCACTTCCCAATTGCCAGGAACCAAAACATCATAATTCATATTTTTTATTGCTTCCGTCATTACTTCTCCTTCAGAAAATGCCGCGTACCCACTACCTTGTATTAAATCGCCACCATCAACAACAATTGTTTTCCCGGGGTTTTTCTGTCGCTCCCTATCAAACAATGTTTTTATTTGTGCAAGTCCGCCGCGCTCTTTAAAGACAATTTTTTCATTTTCCCAGAATAGTTCGGGATGAGAGTCTAATTGCCCGTGAATGTCTGCCGTTTGCAGAATGGTTATTTTCAAGGTGTCTTGATTGTTCTGAACCCGATCATTATTGTTTATGATTGTTGGGCTTTTCCAAGCTAATACAGCCATAATTCCTAGGGCTGGAATTATATATTTGAATGATTTTTTAATTTTCATTTTGAATTTTTTAAAGATTTAAAATTTTGTATCCCTTTTTCTGAAGTTGAAGCGCATACAAAAATGCATTGTCAACAACTTCAATTTCTTTGGGAATGGCATTGTGGTTTAATTGAAGCGCATCAAGCGACATTTGGCAGACCGATAATTTTACATTTGATTTTTCTGCCCAAGTAATAAACTTCTCGGTTTCTGTATTTAGAAGTTCGGCTACATCTTTTCCGTAGAAAACAATTTGGAAATCTCCCGCAGAAGCTAATTCATCGGCTGCAAGGAGGATGGGTTGCAATTGATTTATTTCAGAAGTCAAAACCATAAAATCCATTTGCTTTGAACTTTGTTGGGAGATAGCACTGAAGCTCAATAAAAACAGAAAGATTTGAATTGTTTTTTTCATCTTTTCTGATTCTTAAAGTTCTAAGCTTAAATAGCCTTTTTTCTGAAGTTGGAAATTGTATAAAATTCCGTTATCAACAATTTTGATTTCCTTCGAAAGTTTATTATTATCTACATTAAACTTCTTTAATGAGAAGCCACAAGCAACAATAGTTGCGCCTATCTTTTCAGCTTCGGTAAGATGCGGTTGTAATTTTTCAAGATCTGTTAGGTCGCCTATTTCCTTGCCACAAACGATGATTTCAAATTCGCCAAAGTTTGCGCCATCCTCCTCAGCGAGTGCTTTCGCAGCTAGAAGGATTGGCTTTAATTGGGCTACTTTTTTTGTTAGCACCACATAATTTTGCGTTTTGTTTTCTTGTGAATAGGATTTTTGTGAGTTTCCTAAAACTAAAAAGATTGATAATATTAAGGTTGAAACAATTGCTTTCATAATTTTTCGTTTTTAAAGGTTTTTATATCGTTTAGAATAAAGAATAATAGACCACCAGCGATGGCGATATTTTTAAATAAAGGCCCTAGACTTGCTATTTGCCCTACTTGAATGGTAATTGTAATTGGTAAAAGAATAAGAAGTAACACAATGGCAGACCAACGTGTTTTATAGCCTATTAAAAAGCTAAAACCTGCTAGCAGCATAACAATTCCGGAAAGTATTACCAGTAGCTCAAGATTTTCGAAAAAGTTTGCGAATCCTTTGAATTGTGCCATTTCAATACGCTGGGCGGTTTTTTCGATTTCCACCAAATGATGAAATCCGGCCATCAAAAAAATCCCGCTCACCATAATGCGGAGCAGCTGTACGGAACGCCTGCTCACCGTTATAATTGGAGTCATAAATAAAAAGTTTAAAAAAAGGGTAGTGATTTACTGGCCAGAAACAACTGAATTCACATACTTGAATTCTATTGGATTGACCAATACGTTTGGTTTAACTAAATAAAAATGTTAAAACCTAGGAGGAATGTCTAAGCGCTTTGCAAAAAGATTTAAATGAAAACTCTCTGAAAAAACATCATCCTTGAAATTATCCTCAGCAGAAGTAAATGAAAAAGAAGTGATTTTAAAGTCGAAAACGGTTGTGCAAATTGCTTGAATTTCAAAAGAATTGGCAGCAGAGCTATCGAGTTTTACTGAATGACCCGACGGCGAATTGCTTTTTGATTTTTTACAAAAAGGATGAACGACAGTAACCTCTTTTCCTGTCAAAACCTGTAACAATGCACCAGATTGGGCCGCCATAAGGTTCATTAAAAAAAGACCGGTCAGAAAAAAAACTATCAGACTCTTCGCGTTCATAAGCGGCAAATTTAATGAATTTGTAGAATTTCAATGTAACATTAGTTACAAAAGGGCAAAGATTATTTTGAAAATGTAGGGTATCAATTGAACCTTGTGTAATCTTTGTTACAGTACTTTCCGTTAAATAAGTATACATTTGTTTAAGTTCATTCAAGTAAATTAAATAATCAAAAATCATGAGTTACTACATTAGCACAACATTAAAAAACACAACTTTTAAAGATGCTATTGAAAAAACAACGGCAGCTTTAAAGGAAGAAGGCTTCGGTGTTTTGACCGAAATAGACCTTAAAGCCACATTGAAAAAGAAATTGGACGCAGATTTCTACAATTACACAATTCTCGGTGCCTGCAATCCAGAGATGGCGTATCAAGCATTACAAGCCGAAAATAAAATTGGGATGATGTTGCCTTGCAACGTAATAGTTCAGGAACGCGAACCAGGAATTATTGAGGTTTCGGCAGTAGATCCAGCCGCGTCAATGATGGCCGTAGAAAATGATTCTTTGGCAGATATAGCCAAGGATGTTCAAAAGAAATTGACCAAGGTTATTCAAAGTATTTAGGAGCGTTTAGGTTGGTTCGTTCCTAAAAAGTGCGAAATTATTTTGTTAGTTAAAAGCACCCCGAGCGGGTGCTTTTTCTTTGGTAACATTAGTTACTGACCACACTTGATTTCTGACGTATGTTTGCATCAAATTTAATATAGCAATGAGGATTAAAAATATAATTACACTAATTGGCTTGCTGCCCGCAATAGTTTTTGCGCAGCAAACCGTGCCCATTTCCAAGACAGAAGTGCTGGAGAAGGTTATTCAGCAAAATAATAAATTGAAGATTGGCGAACAACAAGTGCTTTCAGCAAAAGGTGATTACAATCAAACCAATGCTGTGTTTCTTCCTAATATAACTGCATCGCATACAGGGATGGCAACCAGCAATCCGCTAATGGCTTTTGGTTTTAAACTGAATCAGGAAATACTGACTCAAGCAGATTTTGATCCAAATAGTTTGAATAACCCTTCCCAAGTTCAAATATTTGCTACAAAATTTGAAGTTCAGCAACCCATTATAAATGTTGATGGTATTTTTCAAAGAAAAGCTGCAAAAGCAAAATGGGAAGCTACCCAAATGCAGTTGGCACGCACGGGTGATTACCTTTCCCTTGAAACCGAAAAGGCGTATATGCAGTTACAATTGGCTTACAAAAGTGTTGGTGTTTTGGAGAACGCATTAAAAGCAGCTAATGAAAACTTTCGTTTAGCGAACAATAGCTTCAAGCAGGGTTATCTACAACAGAGTGATGTTTTGGCCGTGCAAGTGCGCGTTACCGAAGTGGAGAACCAGTTACAATACGCAAAAAGCAACGTGATAAATGCTTCAGAATATCTCGTGGTGATGATGAATGAAGAAGTTTCGGGTGTTTTGAAGCCTACGGATTCTCTTATTGTTTCTTCGGAATTAAATGCCACTGAAAACCTTTCCAATTCCAGAGCCGATATTCAAGCGATGGAGTTTGCAGCTGAAGCCTACAAACAAAATTATAAAGCAGATAAAATGTCTTTTCTGCCAAGGTTGAATGCTTTCGGAAGCTATGAGCTTTACGACGATCAGATTTTTCAAGCGGAGGCTAACGGTTATTTATTCGGCGCAGCCTTAACGTGGAATCTTTTTGAAGGCTCCAAACGCTTTGGAAAAACCCAAAAAAGCAAAGCCGAATTCAACAAAGCAAAACTTGAGTTGGATCAATACAAATCCGAAAGCCAATTGGAGCTTAACAAAGCAAAACGAATGTTTCAAGACGCAAAAAATAATTTAAAGCTTACTGAATTGGCGCTTGAACAATCAAAAGAAGCGCTACGTATTCGCACCAACAGATTTACGGAAGGTCTGGAAAGAACCACCGATTTATTGAGCGCTGAAACGCAGTTTTCGCAAAAACAGTTGGAATATTTCAACACTGTTTTTCAGCATAATTACGCAATGGCATACCTTCAATTCTTAACTAAAAACAATTGAAATTGAAATTGAAATCGAAATCGAAATCGAAATCGAAATCGAAATCGAAATCGAAATCGAAAATAATATCAATATACACCTTTCCCCAAGTAACCTTTCCCCCTTTGGGGGTTAGGGGGACAGACGAAACTAAAAATTATAAATAAACAAGATTTAAAAAAATCAATATGAAACTATTTTATACAAGTTTGCTTTTTTTAGGGGTTTTTAGCCTTTCCAGCTGCGGCAATTCTTCTGAAGAAAAGAAAATTGATAGCACTCCTGCTGTTCCAGTAACGGTAAGTTCTGTAGCTGCAGAAAATAATACGCCATTTTTAACTGCAAGTGGGAAAATAGAAGCTGCAAACAGCGCAACTCTCAGCACCCGAATGATGGGCTTTGTGGACAAAGTTCACGTTAATGTAGGTGATAAAGTTTCAAAAGGACAATTGTTGGTCAGCATCAACAATTCAGATCTTTCTGCAAAACAAGCGCAGACAAGTGCTGGAATTACGGAAGCGCAAGCCGCTTTTAACAATGCAGAAAAAGATTACCAACGCTTTCAAAATCTGTTCGCAGAAAACAGCGCAAGCCAAAAGGAACTTGACGATCAGCGTGCCCGTTTTGAAATGGCTAGAGCCAGATTAGAAGGCGCAAGACAGATGAAAAACGAAGTGCAATCGCAGTTTGCGTACGTAAATCTTCGTGCTCCTTTTAACGGAGTTATCACTAATAAATACATTGAAGCTGGCTATATGGCAAACCCGGGAGAACCATTACTTTCGGTTGAAGGTCCGGGTAATTTTGAAGTAACCGCTTCAGTTCCCGAAAGTGAAATTTCAAAAATAAAATCAGGGACCGAAGTACAAGTGATTGTAAAATCTTCAGATAAAATACTGCCAGCGACTGTTACCGAAGTGAGCACTTCGGCCAAAAATACTGGCGGTCAATTTTTGGTAAAGGTGGTTTTAGATAAAACGGATGCCAGCATTCTTTCGGGAATGTATGCCACCGTTCAGTTTCCCATAGAAAAGAAAACAGATGCGACAACCATTCTGGTTCCACAGGAAGCTTTGGTAAAACGCGGACAATTGACTGGAATTTATACGGTAAGCCAAAGCAACACAGCAATACTGCGCTGGTTGCGATTAGGCCGTACTTTCGGCGATAATGTTGAAGTACTTTCAGGTTTGGCCGCAGATGAAAATTATATTATTTCTTCCGAAGAAAAACTTTTCAACGGTGCGAAAATAACCATTAAAAAATAATCATGAAGGACGGATTAGCAGGCAAAATTGCCAAGTTATTTATAGGCTCGAAGCTTACAGTGCTGTTGATGATCGTGTTTATGGTCGTAGGTGTGTGGAGCTCGTTTTTGATACCGCGCGAGGAAGAACCGCAAATTGATGTGGCAATGGCCGATATATTTATTGGCTACCCCGGCGCATCCCCAACAGAAGTGGAATCGAGGGTCGTAAAACCATTGGAAAAACTGGTTTCCAACATTCCTGGGGTGGAATATGTTTACTCTACTTCTTCAAAAGAAGGAGCTATGGTAATCGTTCAGTTTTACGTGGGCGAGGACATAGAACGTTCTTTCGTAAAACTTTACAATGAAATGAACAAGCACATGGACAAAATGCCTCCGGGCGCGACCATGCCGCTTGTAAAACCGCGTGCAATTGATGATGTGCCAATGTTGGGTATTACACTTTGGAGCGAAAATTATAACGATTATCAACTGAAACAGATTGCGGACGAACTCACCCAAGAAATTGAAAAGGTGAAAGAAGTTTCCACCACGCAAAAAGTTGGAGGAAGAAACAGACAAGTGCGAGTTGTTTTGGACAAAGACAAATTGGCTGCGAGTGGATTGGACTTTTTGAGTGTAGCCGAAATGATAAAGGCAAACAACCAGCAAATGAGTTCGGGCAGTTTTGATAAAAATGACACCGAGTTTTTGGTTACAACTGGCAATTTCCTAAAATCTGCAACCGATGTTGAGAACTTGGTTGTAGGCGTGCAGCAGAACCAACCAATTTATTTGAAGCAGGTTGCCAATATTTTTGATGGCCCCGAAATTCCGAGTAAATATGTTTCCTTCGGCTTTGGAGGAGCTAGTGAAAATGTGTTGAATTATCCTTCGGAATATCCCGCCGTAACTATTTCAGTAGCAAAAAGGAAAGGCGCGGATGCGATGAAAATCGCAGATGTGATTATCACCAAAGTTGACCATTTGCGAAGCAATTTAATTCCTGATGACGTTCACGTTGAAATAACACGGAATTATGGAGAAACAGCTTCCCAAAAAGTTTCTGAATTGCTGATGCATCTTATGGGCGCTATCATTGCGGTTACTTTGGTTGTAATGCTCGCAATGGGTTGGCGCGGTGGATTAGTGGTTTTTCTTTCGGTGCCAATCACATTTGCACTGACGCTTTTGAGTTACTATCTACTCGACTATACGCTAAACAGAATCACACTTTTCGCCTTGGTATTCGTAACGGGAATCGTGGTGGATGACTCCATTATTATTGCCGAAAATATGCACCGGCATTTCAAAATGAAACGCCTGCCCTTTAAACAAGCTGCTATTTATGCGATAAACGAAGTGGGTAACCCGACTATTTTGGCAACTCTTACGGTAATAGCCTCCGTATTGCCAATGGCTTTTGTGTCTGGATTAATGGGGCCATATATGTCGCCAATGCCTATCGGTGCTTCTATTGCGATGATACTCTCGTTGTTTGTAGCTTTAACTATAACGCCTTATTTGGGCTATATTTTTCTTAGAGAAAAGGAGAAGAAAGGAAAAGCACCGAAGCCTGAAAAACCTTTGGAAAGTACTTTCATTTATAGGATTTATTCAAAATTTGAAACTCCCTTGATTGAAAACAAAAAGACACGTTGGCTGTTCTTGGGAACTACAATAGTACTTCTCTTGGGTTCCGTAATGTTATTTTTTACTAAATCGGTTGCTGTGAAAATGCTGCCTTTCGATAATAAAAACGAAATGCAGGTAGTGATTGATATGCCCGAAGGAACAACTTTGGAACGCACCGCGGTAGTTGCTCGTGAAATTGGACAATACCTTTCCACACAACCGCTTGTGGTTAATTATCAAAATTATGTAGGTACTTCGGCACCCATTACTTTTAATGGTTTGGTGCGTCATTACGACCTTCGTGGAGGTAGCAATATGGCTGATATTCAAGTGAACTTGGTTAGCAAGGAAGAAAGGGATGAACAAAGTCACGATATCGCAAAACTAATACGTCCGCGAATTCAAGAAATTGGAAATAAGTTTGGTGCGAATATTAAATTGGTTGAAGTTCCGCCGGGACCACCAGTGCTTTCAACAATTGTTGCTGAAATATACGGACCAGATTACGATCAGCAGATTGCCGTTGCAAAGCAAGTTGAGGAAATTCTCAATGAAACTCAAGATGTTGTAGATGTAGATTGGATGGTGGAAGCCGATCAAACGGAATATGAATTTATAATAGACAAAGAAAAGGCTATGCGTTACGGTGTAGCGCCGCAGCAGATTGTTTATACGATGAATATGGCACTTTCGGACAGACCTGTAACCAATCTTTACGATGAAGATGCTGCCGTACAGGTGGGAATAATATTGGCTTTGGATGAAAAGGAAAAATCTACAATCCAAGATATTTCGCAGTTGAAAATTGCTTCTAAGCAAGGCAATATGGTTTCTGTGGGCGATTTGGTAAATATTAAAGAAAGCATTAGCGCAAAAAGCATTTACCGCAAAAACCAAAAACGAGTAGTTTATGTTTTAGCAGATATGGCGGGAGAGCTTGAAAGTCCGGTTTATGCTATTCTGGGAATGACCGATAAACTAAATAACATAAAGTTACCGGCCGGTTACAAGATGAATGAGCTGTACTTGGAGCAACCTAAATTTGAAGACGATTTCACCGTAAAGTGGGATGGTGAATGGCAGATTACTTTAGAAGTATTCCGCGATCTGGGAATTGCCTTTTTGGGTGTTATTATCATCATTTATATTTTAATAGTAGGTTGGTTCCAAAACTTTAGAGCTCCGATAGTAATGATGGTGGCAATTCCACTTTCGTTGATAGGTATTGTGCTCGGTCACTGGATTATGGGCGCTTTTTTTACCGCAACTTCGTTTATTGGTATGATTGCACTAGCAGGAATTATGGTGCGGAATTCGGTGCTTTTGATTGATTTTGTAGACCTCAGAACAGCCGAAGGAATTCCGTTAAAGCAAGCCGTAATTGAAGCAGGAGCAGTGCGAACAACCCCAATATTATTGACTGCAGGAACGGTTGTTATCGGCGCATTTGTAATACTTTTTGATCCTATTTTTCAAGGACTCGCAATTTCACTGATGGGTGGAACCATTGTTTCCACAGTGCTTACGTTGCTTGTTGTGCCGTTGGTTTATTATATGATTGAACGGAAGAATTTTGAGGAAAAAGAGGAAGAATTAGAGGAGAAAAAAGAATAAAGCGAAAAGACTTAAGACCGCTGCGCTACAAGACGTAAGATGTAAGACTGAAAATTGGGGTTGATTGAATAAAAAATAACAATAAACAATCAGTAGTGTCCGATAAAAATATTATCCGAATGTAGGAAGCTCCATAATATATGTAGTCCCTACGGGACTGGATTTTCAAGGGGTTCAATTTTATTACCCATGTTAAATGCCTAGCGGCATACTGCCCCAGCGGGGCAAAATTTTGGTAATTAAGCAATCACAATTAAATTAATGTCCCGTAGGGACATCATATAATTCTTAACCAGATAATAACAATAATCAATAAAGAATAAGCTATGAAACTATTAATCGTAACCGTTGTGGACGAATTTCAGAAAGACGTGCTGCAACTTTTCAAGAAAGCAAATATTGAGAGTTACAGTGGGTCCGATATTGAAGGCTATAAAAATGCGTCTTCCTTTATGATGAATTCCAGTTGGTTTCCTTCGGAAAAGGGCGGGGCAGACAGCAGTATGTTTTTCTCTTTCACCGAGGATGAAAAGATTGATTCATTTTTCAGCTTAGTGACGCAATTCAATAAAACCTTAGAAACTAATAATCCTATTCATGCGGTTGTAGTCCCGATAGAACGTAGTATATAAGTCCCCTCCCGACCTCCCCGAAGGGGAGGAGTAAGTAGGGCGAATTTAGTTGTTTAATTTTAAAAAATTCAAAATTATGATTAACAGATATATTAGAGCAATTGCCGGAACTTTTATTTTGATCAGCCTGATTTTGGCTGTTTATGTGAATATTAATTGGTTGTGGTTTACGGCTTTCGTGGGCGCCAATTTGCTGCAATCATCATTTACAAAATGGTGCTTGATGGAAAAAATTCTCAAAAAACTTGGCGTAAAGGATGAAAAGGAGAGTTGCTGTTCATAGTTGATTCTCTTCAACAATTTTTCTTAAAAATCCTGTTGCCTTAAAACGGACTAACAGGATTTTTTGGTTTAGGACAACAAACAACTCCATATATGATTTTGGTCATTTTAAAAATCACTAATTGGGAATATATTTGAAGAATATAAACCAATTAAAAGTATCATGACTATAAACATTCAATACGTGAAGATGCCCACTAGCGAAGCCATGGACAAATACGTTGAAAAAAAGCTTCAAAAACTTACTAAGAAATATGAGTGGCTTATAAGAGCTGACGTAAGTTTTAAACTGGAAAACAACGTTTACGGCAAAGGCAATATTTGTGAAATGGAACTGAGCCTTCCAGGGTCCAAAATTTTTGCATCTTCTAAGGAAGCAACTTTTGAAGCGGCCGCAAAAGAAACCATTTCAGATTTGGAAAAACAACTTAAAAAAAGAAAAGCAAAATTCACCACCCATTAAAAATTACTACCATGAAAAAAATATTAGTTCCCGTAGATTTCTCCAACCATTCCGATTATGCTCTTGAAGTTGCTGCAAATATTGCCAAAAAGCAAAATGCCGAAATTGTTGCTGTACATATGATGGGCCTTAGTGATGCGGTTGTAACTCGCGATGAAAGCAAAGAGGTTTTTGAGGCAATGTTTTATATGAAACTGGCCGAAAAACGGTTTGCTGAATTCCTCGATAAAGATTATTTGGAAGGAATTAAGGTTACGGATGCCGTTCACAATTATAAAATTTTTAGTGAATTGAACGATGTGGCTCGTGAGTTTGAAGCAGATTTAATTGTAATGGGCTCCCACGGAAGCTCAGGTTTGAAAGAAGTTTTTGTTGGAAGCAATACCGAAAAAGTTGTCCGTACTTCTGAAATACCTGTTTTGGTTATAAAACACCGCCATCAAAATTTCAACCCTGAATTTGGCGTTTTTGCTTGCGACTTTTTAGAAAACTCTGTTGGTCCCTATAAACGTGCGCAAAAATTGTTTGATGCCTTGGGAATCAATATTCAGATGCTTTATGTAAACCTTGCAGGCGATTTCCGAAGCACCAGAGAAATTGAGAAACGAATTCTCAACTTTTTAAAGAGTGCTGGAGAACCAAATCCGTTGGAAAGTTTGAACAAAGTGGTTCAATACAATGAATATTCTGTGGAAGCTGGAATATTTGGCTACAGTCAAGTAAGCAATGCAGATATAATCGCCTTGCCAACACAAGGACGTCAGGGCTTGGCACACTTCTTCTCAGGAAGTATTGGCGAAGACGTGGTAAATCATTCAGATTTGCCGGTAATAACATTTAAAGTTTAGTTAATTGCTATCGACAACAATTAGCGAAGAAGAGCAGGAACTTCAATTTTGAATTCCTGCTTTTTTATAGAGAATAGGGGCGTGTTTTTATTCCACGACTATATTTAAATAGTACTCGGTATTCCTTCAACTGCTGTGTTGTTTGATTATTGAAATCAAATCGTTTTTCTGTAAAACACCGCTCTGTCGCCAAAGTTGCTTTCCATTTTTAAATAGAATCATCGTGGGCACACCGCGCACTTGAAATTCTGCGGCAAGAGGCTGGTTTTTGTCGACATCTATTTTTACAATTTTCACGCCATCGCCCAATTCGTCCTTTACTTGTTTCAGTATTGGCGCCAGCATTTTGCACGGTCCGCACCAATCAGCGAAAAAGTCAACCAGTACAGGTGTTTCGGAGTTTATGATTTCTTTAAAATTGCTTTTCATTTTATCAGTTTTTAACCGATTAAAGGATTCTTTTTGTATTTTCTTAAAACAGGCATTAGTCTTTTCAGTGGAATTTGAATTGAATAGGTTCCTGTGTAAGAAGGACAGATAACGCAATCGTCAAAATAGAATTCCACCACATCGTCGTTTATAACAAAATTGTTTTTCGCATTGAAGAAATCATCTGCTGAAATTGCCCAACAATCGTAATACATATCTCCGGAATTGATTTTTTCCTTTAAAAGCTCATTTAAAATTTCGCGAAGCTCTTCCTCTGTACCATTATTGAAAAAATCTTCATAGTTCATAAAAACAGCCCGTTCCAGATCAAAATTCAAACAATCAAAGGTATAAGCGGCGTGGGCTGCACCTGTGTAATGGTTTTCTTTGTAAAAAAGTACGCTGATGAGTCTATCATTGAGGTTGTATATTTTATAATCTACTGTTCGTTTTTCATTTTGTTTTGGTATTCCAAGCGAATCGCAGAGGCGTTTTTCTTCCAAAATCTGCTTTTCTACACCTTTGGCATCCAGATAATATTTGCTGATGTATTCGTTGAAATTTTCAAATTGGGGTTTGATTTTTTCGTTGAGGTATGGATATTTAAAATCGAGCGTGTACCAATCGCCTTCCTTTAAAAATGATTTCGATATTAGCAGCTTTTCTAGTTCTGCTTTTGCATCCTTTTTCTCGATGAGTTCTTGACGTTTTAGAGTGAGGGTTTTTTGCTGCTGTTCTAAATTTCTGTCGGAAACGCGCAAGGAATCTACAATTTCTTCTGGGTTACTGAGCGGAGCCGAAGTATCAATTTCCTCTTTTTTCGGATCGTTTTTACAACCAAAAAAAATAAATAAAATAAGGGCTGGCAGAAGAATTCTCATAGTTTTTGGGATTTTGATTTATAAAATTAAGCAAACTATTTTAAGCAGAGAAGCAATAGCATTTTAAAACCAATTTAATTTTTCAAAAGATTTTTCAGTTTTGTGAGCATTATCACTTCACTTTTGTTTTTACCTGAAAACGAACTAGCAATTTCGTTTGCGGTTTTCCAAATAAGTTGTTTTCGTTCTTTGGTGAAAAGTTTGGGGTATTCTTTTTTATAATCGGCAAAACTTTCGAAACAATCGTTTGCGTCCAACTGCTCATAATCAAACCAATCAAAAACCACTTCAATCTGGTGAGCGGCATCGGTATGGAAAGGGTCTTCATAATCGTCCAGATTTTTCCACTGTTCTGCAACAATATTTTTCAATGTATCATATTCTTCCTTTCGCACAACTTTATCCGCCGCAGCAATGGAATAAAAAAGCTCTCCCATTTTTTGGTAAAACAACAGTTGGGGTTTGTCTACAGTTCCCATAATTATATATTTTTTTTTATCTTAAGTCTGTAAAACTAAACAGTTTTTTACTGAAATTTTATGACATTAATCAGGTAACAAAAACTGTTTAAAATCCTTACTTTTGGGGGATGAAGGTTTTTAAGGAAGAAAAAGACAATATTTTCAAAATTCTTTCCGAAGCAATTTCGGAAGGTATTATCATTGTCAATGAGAATCAGGAAATTGTAACCTCAAATGATGCTGCGGATAAAATGTTCGGTTATAAACAGGAAGAACTTGTAGGCAAAAACCTGAACATATTGATTCCCAGCAAATACAGAAAAAACCATCACCACCAAGTTGACGAATTTTTGGAAAAAAGCGACCCACGCCAAATGGGCCACGGGCGCGATCTTTACGGTCAGCGCAAGGACGGCAGCGTATTTCCGGTAGAGGCGGGGCTAAACCCTTTTGATATTTATGGCAGCAAATATGTAATGGCTTTGGTTACGGATATTTCGGTACGGAAAAATCAGGAACTGGAAATAATTGAGCTCAACTTATCCTTGGAGCAAAAAATTGAAGAACGCACCAAGGAACTTAATAAAACTATTAAAATTTTAAGGGAAGAAGTTGCAAAACGCAAGGAAGCAGAGCATAAAATGAAGGAATCGTTGCGGAAGGAGCGTGAGCTAAATGAATTGAAAACTAAGTTTCTATCGTTGGTTTCTCACGAGTTTAAAACGCCTTTGAGCGGTATTCTAACTTCTGCTACTCTTGCCGGAAAATATATCGAGACAGATCAACAGGATAAAAGGGAAAAGCATTTAAAAACCATTCAGAGTAAAGTAAAATACTTGAACAATATTCTAAATGATTTTCTTTCCATTGAGCGCTTGGAATCTGGAAAAGCTAACTATAAATTTGACACTGTTCCGCTAAGTAAAGTGGTTAATGAGGTAATTTACAACTCCAATATGCTGTTAAAAGATGGGCAAAAAATTAACTATCCCAACAATATTGACGATATTACCATAAATTTTGACGAAAAAATTCTGGAACTTTCCCTCACAAATCTGATAAACAACGCCATAAAATACTCGCCAGAATATACAATCATTGATGTTGTTGTATCGCCAAAAAAAGATGCCGTTGAAATAAAAATTATAGACAAAGGAATGGGCATTCCACAAAAGGAACAGAAATTTATATTCAATAGATATTTCCGTGCGGAGAACGCACTTTTAGACCAAGGAACGGGTATTGGGCTCAATATTGTGAAGAGCCACTTAGAGAATCTGGGTGGTACAATTAAGTTTGAAAGTGAAGAAGGGAAAGGCAGCACGTTTACAATTTCTTTCCCAACAAAAAATAATTTAGATTAAATGAAAACAATACTTCTCATTGAAGACGACAGTGCATTAAGAGAGAATACCGCTGAACTTTTGGAGCTTTCAGGCTATACCGTTTTTACTGCCCCCAATGGTAAAATCGGGATTGAAAAAGCAAAAACGAAAAATCCAAATGTCATTGTTTGTGATATAATGATGCCTGAAATAGACGGCTATGGGGTTTTGGAAGCAGTATCTTTAGAAGAAAAAACCAAACATATTCCTTTCATTTTTCTTTCAGCAAAAACAGAACACAAAGAAATACGCAGAGGGATGGATATGGGTGCGGATGATTACCTCACCAAACCGTTTGATGAGGAGGAATTGCTGAGTGCTGTGGAGAGCCGTTTGGCAAAAGCAAGCATTTTGGCAATGCGCGAGAAGAATAAAGAAGACCAGGCAGGAGATGATGAAAACCCCCAGAACCTGAATCAATTAAAAAACTTTTTTTGTGATGAAGGCCAAGTGGCCAATTACAAAAAGGGCGAAACAATCTTCCGAAAGGGTGGCCACTCCAATAGTATGTTTCTTATTTTGAAAGGAGTGGTGAAAACACACACTATGGACGCCAACGCCAAAGAACTTATTACAGGGCTTTACAAAGCCGATGATTTTCTGGGTTTCACTTCTTTTGAAGATAACATACCATACAACGAAACAGCCACAGCTGTTGAAGACACTGAAGTAGTTGGCATTTCAAAAAAAAATGTGAAAGATATTTTGAAAAAAAGTCAGGACGTTTCATTGGAATTGGTAAACCTTCTCTCGGATAATCTCTCTGAAATAAAATTGCAATTACTTAAAATGGCCTACAGTTCTGTTCGGAAAAAGACTGCTGCTACCATTCTTCAGTTTGTTAATATAATGAATAAAAAACACGGTGCTCCTCTCCGAATTTCACGGAACGATTTGGCCACTACTGCCGGAATAGCAACCGAAAGTTTAATCCGAACTCTTTCCGATTTTAAAAAGGACGGGCTTATTGAAATTGAAGGCCGTGACATTCACATTATCGATTTGGAAAGTTTAATGGAAATTGAATGATATGCTTTAATACTAAAAGACTTTGGCAAGTTCTTCCATAGAGTTTTTCTTAAAAAACTATTTTCCAAAACTGACTTTTATCATTTTCTGCCCCGATCTATTCAAATAATTTTGTCGGTAAGATTATGATGCAATGATGAATATATTGATCCCGACGGATTTTTCCAAAAATTCACACAATGCCATTCGTTATGCGCTGGACTATTTCGCCGATATTCCTGTGAATTTTTATATTCTCCACATTTCACTTAAAAGCTTACTTTACAAAGATGAGGATCCCGATACCGAAGGGTTTATTGAATTTTCTAAAAACAAAAATGTAATACAAACCCCTTTGGCAATGTTGCAGGAAGAAATTAAAACCTGTAAGCTTTTAGCCAAAAATAGCAACCATCACTTTTATGCGCTTCACGAAAATGTACTATTGGTTGAAGCCATTAGAAAACACATTGAAGAAAAAGAAATCGATTACATTTTGATGGGAACCAAAGGAGCCTCAAAAACAAACCGTAACGAAATAGGTAGCAATACCAGTGAAGTTATTACTAAGGTAAAATGCCCCGTTTTAGTGATTCCTGAAAATGCAAAGTTCATGAAAATGAAGAATATTGCCTTTTTAACCGATTATAATTGCATCTATCGCAACAAGGTTATAAGTAAGCTTTCCGAAACGTTAAACTTGCAAACTGCTGCGCTTAGGGTACTTCATATTCGTTCGCAAAATGCTGTACTTACTGCATCGCAAACGGACAACAAAGGGTTTCTGCATTACTTCTTTAGAGATACAAAGCACAGTTTTCACTTTTTGGAGAATAAAAATATTGAAATTGGAATACAGGATTTTGTAGAAACTTGGGAAATAGATATGATTGCCATTGTAGCTAAAAATCTAAATTTTATTCAGCGGCTTCTTTTTAAACCGATTATCGACTCAACGTACCAATCAGAAGTTCCATTTTTGGTTCTACACGAATAGCGTTAAGTGTTAAATAATCAGTGCTTTCCAATAGGGTAGTCTTCATAAAAATCCTCAAAGGTCTTATCTGTGGTATAATTGTCCTTTAAAACTTTTATTACCGAAAAAATCAGTAAAAGCTGCCCCAAGACAGTAAGATAAAATACCCAGCTAAATGGAAAATCCATCGCTGCAAAAATGGTTACAGTTACAAGCAGAAAAGTGGTTATTATAAGATATGTAATTGGGGAAATTTTCATGATATTTTTTATTTCAATTTACAATATATAAATTGTGTTTATTCATAAAGATTCCTTAAAAATCAAGTGTTTAGCTGATATTTATCATATATTTTCAATTTGATAATCACTATCTTTAAGTTTTGAATTTTTAAGGTAAAAACTATGCGAAAAATACTTGTTCCCACTGATTTCTCTGAAAACTCATGGAATGCTATAAAGTATGCCACGGAGCTTTTTAAATATGATCACACTGAAATTTATCTTCTGCACGCTTTTGCCGATGAGGTGTATGAGGCTAAAACTAGACTTGTAGAAGGAATTTTCGATGAACTCCAGGAAAAAATACTTGACAGAACAAAGGAAGCTCTGGAGAACTTTAGTGAGAAAATACTTGCATTTTCTCCAAATCCCAAGCATAAAATACACACTGTTGCAGAATTTGGAATGTTGGTAGATTCTGTAAATGATTGGGTTGAAAAGGAAAATATAGATGTGGTGGTTATGGGGACCAAGGGGCAGACGGCAGATAAAAAACTGACGTTTGGCAGTAACACGCTTCAGGTTATTAAATACGTGAAATGTCCCGTACTTGCAATTCCCTCAATTTATAAGGATGTACACCCGAAAAACCTTTTGTTTCCAACAGATTTTCAGTTGCCATACAAACGCCGCGAATTAAAACTGTTGAGCTGTATAGCTAAGTGTTTTGTTTCAAAAATTAACGTTCTCTACGTTTCGAAATTCCCAGGCCTGTCTTTGCGACAGCAGGATAACAAAAACTTTTTGGAGGCATCTTTGTGTGAAAATCAAATTGACTTTCAGCAAAAAAACGGCAGTAATGTTACAAAAGAAATCAACACCTTCATTATTGAAAGTCCAATAGATATGCTGGTTATGATAAATACCCGTCATTCTTATTTGGAAAATATACTTTACCAATCAACTATTGAAAAAATTGGACTGCATATAGACATTCCGTTTTTAGTGCTTCAAAATTTACCAAGATAAACTTTAAAAATATTTATAATGAAAAAAATTCTCGTTCCCACAGATTTCTCAAAAAACGCATACGCGGCTTTGTTTTACGTTACAAAACTCTTTAGTGATGAAGCACTACAAATAACCATTCTCCATTCTTTTAGTGAAGAAGTTGATAAACTTACAAGCCGTGTGGATATTGGTCGTTCTGAAAATATAATAGAAAAGCTATACCGTCAATCTGAGGAAGACGGGGAACAATTGGTGCATAAAATTAAATTAGACTCTTCTAAAGCAGCACACAATTTTGAAGTTATCTCTACGCCTGCTACTCTGTCAAAAAGCATTAATAAGCTAGTTTCTACCGAGGGAATAGACCTTGTGGTAATGGGCAGCAAAGGCCGCACTGGCGCCGAAGATGTTCTAGTGGGTAGCACCACCGTTAAAATTACCAAATCACTGGAAGGTTGTCCGTTGCTTATAGTTCCGCGCGAGGTAGATTTTGTAATACCAACAAACATTGCATTTGCGTCTGATTATAATGATTTTTACCAGCTTTCAAAATTGAGACCTATCGTCCGTTTAGTGCGTCAATATAATTCAAACCTACATTTAGTTCACGTAGGCACGGAAAATGAATTGGATTCTAACCAACAGCAAAACCTGGAACAATATAGAAACGACCTTTCAGAATATGACACTGAGTTTCACTTTATTCCGAAAAAGGCGAACATTTCAAAAACACTTCACGGCTTTATTGATCACGAAAAAATAGATCTATTGGCCTTGGTTTATCACAAGCATGCATTTTTAAAACAACTCTTCCGAGAGCCAGTAGTGAGCAGAGTAGGGAAACATACGCATGTACCCACTTTGGTAATTCCCATTAAAAATTAGTTGCTTAGAAAAAAAATGAAGCAATAATTAAAAACACAAAAGATGAAAAAACGAATTTTGATCCCTACGGATTATTCGAGAAATGCCTACAATGCAATTAAATACGCAATGGAGCTTTACAAAAGAGAATTTTGTGAGTTTATTATTTTACATACGTATTATCATTCGGGTTTCGCCAAGGATAATCTTTTGATTCCGGAACCTTCAGAAAAAGCACATAAGGCTGTGCAGGAGAATTCTGAAACTAGCATGGAAAAGCTTAAAGTGCAGATGGGGCTTTACGAAAAGAACGATAATCACGATTTCCAGTTTAGAAGTGAGTTTGGACCTTTTTATGAAGTTTTAAAGAAGACAATTGAAAAGGAAGACATAAAATTAGTGATTATGGGAACCCGCGGAGAAACAGACGATAGTGGCGTAATCCTGGGCAGCAATGCGGTAAATGCAATGGAAGAAATAAGAAACTGTCCAGTGCTTGCCATTCCTGCGAATATTTTATTTAAAGATCCTAACGAAATTGTGTTTCCAACCAGCTTTAAGACGCATTATAAAGAAAAGGAATTGGAAACTTTGGTAGAAATTTCACGGTTAACAAATGCGCCTATTCGAATTTTGCATATTCAAAAAGTAAAAAAATTAACTGAGGCACAGGAAGAAAATAAAGCACTGTTAGAGCGTATTTTAAATGATGCAGATTTTACCCATCACAAACTTTACGATATAGATTTGCAGGACGGCGTACGCTGTTTTGTGCAAAGTCGTGAAAGTGAGATGATTGCCATCGTTAATAAAAAACACAACTTCTTCGGAAGTATATTTTCAAATCCAATGGTAAAAGAACTTGGAAAGCACACGACCGTGCCGTTGCTGGCAATGCACGATTTAAGAAATTGATTTAATGGCGAAAAATTTCTCAAATATTGAAGTCGTAAAACACTCTGGCATAAAGGCAAAATTTTCGATTGAAAAATTAAAAGGCTCACTGAGAAAAAGCGGTGCCGAAGAATCATTGGTTAACGAAATTTCGAGCCACGTGCGCGATGAACTTTACCAAGGTATTTCGACCAAAGAAATTTACAATCGTGCCTTTGCACTTCTCAAAAAAGGGAAAAAAGGCTATGCTTCAAAATACAAACTGAAAAAAGCAATCTATGAGCTTGGCCCTACAGGGTTTCCCTTTGAAAAATTTGTAGGCGCATTGCTTTTATATAGTGGTTACGAAGTAAAAACTGGCCAATTTTTACAAGGAAAATGCGTAACCCACGAAGTAGATGTGGTTGCGCATAAAAACGGACAATATATTTTGGCCGAATGTAAGTTCCACAGCGATGAGGGTCGTAATTGCGATGTAAAAGTGTCGCTATATATACATTCCCGCTATCGCGATATTCTCAATTATTATGGTGAAAAGGAACATGTTGAAAAACCGAACGAAGGTTGGGTGGTTACCAACACCCGTTTTACGGACGATGCTATAAAATATGGTGAATGCGCGGGACTATATCTTTTAAGCTGGGATCTTCCCAAAGATAACGGAATCAAAGACCGCATAGACCGCTTGGGGCTTTATCCTATAACCGTGTCCACACTTTTGAGCCAACGCGAAAAGCAATTTCTGCTAAGCCGCGATGTGGTGCTTTGTAAACAATTGATAAATGACGCTTTCTATCTGGATCATTTGGGAATTTCAGAAAAACGGAAAGAGCGGATTTTAGATGAAATCAAACTTTTATGCAAAAACAATTAGGTATGCAAAAACTAAAAATCCATTTCCTCGGCGCCGTCGGAACCGTAACGGGTTCCAAATTTTTGATTGAAACTCCCGAAAAGAATATTTTGATTGACTGTGGCATGTTCCAAGGTTTAAAGGAACTGCGCGAAAAAAACTGGGAACATTTGCCAATAGTGGTTTCGGAGATTGATGTTGTGCTGCTCACGCATGGACATTTAGACCATACGGGGTACTTGCCGCGATTGGTAAAACAAGGTTTCCGTGGAAAAATAATAGGTACTGCACCAACGCTAGCCATTACTAAGATTATATTGCTTGATAGCGCCAAAATCCACGAAGAGGAAGCCGAAAGAGCCAACGAAGAAGGCTATTCAAAACACAAACCCGCCGAACCGTTTTATAGTGTGCAAGAAGCTGAGGTTACATTGGGGTTTTTTAAAGCTGAGGAAAGAGACAAATGGATTGAATTGTCAGAAAATATAAAATATCGGTTTCGCTATAACGGACACATTATCGGGGCCACTTTTATAGAACTGGAAATCTTTGGAAAAACATTTGTCTTTTCAGGCGATATTGGTCGGGAGCACGACCTATTGCTTTCCCCTCCCGAAAAACCGGAAAGGGCTGACTATCTTTTTATGGAAAGCACTTACGGCAATAAGCTGCATCCGCAGGAGAGCGTTTCGGATAAGCTTGTGGAACTCATTAACCAGACCATTCATAACCGAGGAAATTTGATTATTCCTTCCTTTGCGGTGGAGCGTTTGCAGACGTTGATGTTTTTACTTTGGAAATTGTACAATGAAAACAAAATCCCAAACATCCCGATATTTATCGATAGTCCAATGGGTAACAATGTACTTTCTGTGTTTCAAAACTTTTCGGATTGGCACAAAATTCCGATGAAAGATTTCAACGCGATGAATAACAGGATGAACATTATTACTTCCTATAAAGAAACTTGGGAAACCATTGACAATCCGCAGCCAAAAGTGGTTATTGCCGGTAGTGGAATGGTTACTGGCGGAAGGGTTTTGACATATTTGAAACAAATGATAGACAAAACAAACACTACCGTTTTATTAGTTGGTTATCAAGCTGAGGGAACCCGTGGCAGACAAATGCTGGAAGGAGCGCACGAACTGAAATTCTTTGGAAAATATTATCCCGTGAAAGCTGAAATCCATCATATTGAAAGCCTTTCAGCGCATGCTGATCAACAAGGTCTTTTGGATTGGACGAGCAATTTAAAAAACAAACCTGAAGAAGTATTTCTTATCCATGGGGAACCTACGGCGCAAGATGCTTTTCGGGTAAAATTAAGGGATACTTATGGTTGGAAGGTAACTATTCCGAAGTTATATGAGATAAGGGAAATTACGGTTTAATAATCAAGTTTGTTTTTTATATAATTTCAACAACTATAAATCGCAGAGATTTTTTATTTCAGTTAAAACTTTTTCTTTTCTCAGTGTTGAAATTCCAATTTTTTCCAACAAATGGGAGTTTTCAAAAAGCTCTTTAGTGAGTATTACATCATTTTCAATAAGAAGATGTTTTTCGCGTTTTGTCAAGGTGGTTAATGTGGTGATGGGATATAGGGCAAACTTGTCTACGTTCTGTTTTATGCCGTTATTTTCTGGATAGTCCCAACTCAATAAATGAAGCCCAACACAATTTCCATAATCAATGGCATCGCTGGAAAAGCGGGTATTTGTTACCAACCATCCCTGTTTTAAATGCGAAGCTTTCTCGGGGTCGTTGTTCCAATGTTTTTGAATGTCCAGAAACCTAGAGTTTATGTATAGCGGGATTTTGACGTTACTTACGGCTTTGGGATCTGCATGAAATTTACATTCCACTGTATAGGTATTGCCATCTTTTTCGGCCAGAACATCTACTTCGTGAGTAACACATTCGCCTTGAAGAATAACACCTATTTGCGTTTTGTAGCCACGATTTTTAAGCAATGCACCTACTAATCGCTCAAAAGGAAAACCGGTTGGTCCCAGATCTAAAATTGCGCGTTTCAAACTATACTTAGACGCAGAAGTACGGTTTTGTTTTTTCAACATTGCAAAAGCCTTTTTATAGATTTCTTTGGAAGGCATCCCGTCATAGAGTATTTGTACTATATTTTTTGCAATTTCGTCTATTTCATCTTCTGAAGCTTTGCTTCGTCTAAGTGATGTTTTTAGTTTTTCTACATCAAATAGCTCAATATCGCCGTTGAATTTTTTTATACGTATAGTTTTATTTTCCATTCTATTTTTAATTTAAAATCTTAAAATTTCCGTCATTAAGCCAAAACGAATGATATCTAATTGATGATTAAAGTAAATATTGTAATAATCCAAACCGTGGTAAAACTTAATAAAGAAACCAATATCCTCCAAAAATTTTGGATGGTAATAAAAAGTGAAAGTACCACTGAAGCGTTTAGTGTCTATGGTTTTCCAATCGTTAATTTCATCAAACATCCAAGTGGTTTCAACTTTTAATGAAAAATTAGCCTTTCTTTTCTTATTGAAAAAATCACGGTCCAAAGGAAGCTTATAAGCAAAAAATGAATTGTGCCAACGCAGCCCGCTATATTGTCCTTGTAACTCGTCGAGCATCCAACTTTTAGGATGGATTTCTAAAGAACTTTTAAAGAATTTTACTGCGTTAACTTGGGAGCCATAAGAGGTGTCAATAAAACCTATTTCAAAAAAATTGGTGGCAAAATTGCCAGATTGCAAATTGATGGAACCATCACTATTGTAAAAACTACCGTCTTGGCCGTTGGAATGATGCGCTATTTTTCCAAATAAAGTGGTATGATGGTTCAATTCCGGATAGCCGAACAAATAATACATTGAAAGCTGGGGAATATAACTTGGTGTTTTTACGGGATACGATTCTTCGTTGAACATTCTAATGGTAATTTGTGGCGTAAGCACCATCATCAATCTTGAATCTGCTCGTTTTCGAACCACAAAATTGGGGTTGAGGTTGGCCTCGAACATAAGTGGCTCAATATTGCCGATATCGGTAGGAAATGTAATATAACTATCGCTTTGATTAACGTGGGCAATCTTTGCCAAATTTAGCCTTGGAAGGGTATCTGATTGTTGTTGTCCAAAATTGCTGGTTATCCACAAAAGAAATAATACTATGTGGAATGGGTGGATCATATTTTTTTATTTGAATTCATATAAATAAATCCCGCAAATAATAAGGTAAACAGAATCCTAAAAATCATAGCAAAAATGGTTCGGCCTTCGTAAAGACCACCCGTTTGAATATGGATGTAAAATGCTATGAATGCGAAAAGAAGCACAAGAACTGCAGAAAGCATTAACCAAAAAGGCCATTTTTTTGATTTTATAAATCCATAGGCTGCAATTAAATATAAAATACCCGCGGTCAAATTTGTCTTTACAATAAAAGGCACATAGTTTCCTTCCTTTGCACGTATACCAAACCAATCGAATAATACAGAGCTGCTCATAAATATGGTAAGAAACGCAAAAGCAATTAGTACGATTGCGATACTGTATTTAAATATTTTATTCTTTCCCATAATTAAATTTTTAAAATCTTCTTCTGTTTTCCCCATACCACCATTTTGGTTTGTACTCCTTTTTTACCAATCCAAATCTTTTAATAGCGTGTACTTTAATGTGTTCCACCACTTCTTCAGCAGAATCGGTTACAAAAAGCAGTTTCATATCCTCGGGGCTTATACTTTCGTTTTCGGCCATTGATTGAATGTGGTGGCAAAGTTCTTTGTGGTATTCCGAATCGAAAATAACAATAGGGAAATCCTGGATTATCTTGGTCTGAATTAAAGTGATGGCCTCAAAGAGTTCATCCAAAGTGCCCATTCCGCCCGGCATCACTACATAAGCGTAAGAATATTTCATCATTAAAAACTTCCTTACAAAGAAATACGGAATGTCTATCCATTTATGTAAGTAGGGATTAGGTTTTTGTTCAAAAGGCAGGATTATATTTACGCCAACTGAAAAACCTCCCGCTTCAAAAGCCCCTTTATTAGCGGCTTCCATAATACCGGGACCGCCGCCGGTCATAATAGTAAACCCCAATTTTGAAAGTTCTGCTCCAATTTTTTCGGCATTCTGATAATGTTTGGAATCTTGTGTGAATCGTGCCGAACCAAAAATGGTAACACAGGGCCCGATAAAGTGCATCTTCCGAAACCCTTTTATAAAATTATACTGAACTTTAAGTGTAAAAATAAATTCCTTAAACCGCGAACGGGGTCCGCGGAGGAATGCCGATTCGCTCTTTTGTAAATGATATTTTATGTTATCTCCCATTAGTTTACTTTTTTATAGCTCCAAACAGCCAAACCGTTCATTATAATAGCATATAGCAGCGTCTTCCATAGTTGTGGTAAAATATCCATAAAACTGGAGCCTTTGAGCATAACCATCCGCACAATCTCTACAAAATATTTTATTGGATTGAATTCCGTAACTATCTGTGCCCATTTTGGCATGCTTTCTATTGGCGTAAATAAGCCACTCATTAATATGAAAATCACTACAAAAAACCAAGCTATAAACATGGCCTGTTGCTGGGTGTCAGTGAAATTCGAAATAAGTAGTCCCATTCCTAAAATCACTAAAATGTAAATAGAAGTGTAGGCGTAAAGAAGTATTATACTGCCTATCATGGGAATATTAAAAATCACTTTTGCAAGTATCAGTCCAATGGTCAGCAATCCCATTCCTATTACCCAAAACGGAAATAATTTTCCGATTATAAATTGGCTCTTGCGAATAGGCGTTACATTAATTTGTTCTAAAGTCCCTATTTCTTTTTCCCGAACAATATTCATCCCAGAGAGAAATAGAGTAATCATAGTAACCAGTAGCACCAAAATGCCAGGCACCATAAATGTTTTATAATCCAAAGTGGTATTGTACCAAAAGGAAGGGATGCCCTCAATTGTCACGGGCTGCACGACCCTTTTTGAAGTGTCCATAATGGACATTTTTACATCTTGATTAAAGCTTTGTACAATTTGATTTACATAGCCACTTTCCACTCCAGCCGCTGCACCATCAATAGCATTAATGGTGATGGATAAATCGGTGGTTTTTTCCTTCAGTAAATTTCTTTCAAAATGATTTGGTATTTCCAGCACCACATCAACTTCGCCAGTTAGCATTGCAGAGCTCGCTTTTTCTTGTGATGGAAAATCGGTTAAAACATCAAAATAAGTTGAGGCGTTAAACTTCTCAATCAATGCGCGAGATGATGAGCTGTGATCGTAATCGATATATGCAAACTTTATGTTTTTCACTTCATAAGTAGCCGCGTTAGACAGAATGACGAGTTGCAGAATGGGCAGAATAAATATGATAGGTAACATCCCTTTATTTCTAAAGATTTGTTTAAACTCCTTTTGTATTATGTAGCCTATAGTTTTCATTATTCCAACCGTATTTTATATTTTTTAATACTTAACCCAATAAGTATGATGGTCATCCCAATCAGTATTAATGTTTCCTTCCAGATATAAGCTAGCCCAACTCCTTTAAGCATTATGGCTTTAATAATGATGATAAACCATTTTGCAGGAATTATATGACTTATTATTTGAAGTGGTGCCGGCATACTCGATATGGGAAAAATAAATCCAGAAAGTAATATTACGGGCAGCATTAACCCCATTAAGGAAATCATCATTGCGGCTTGTAGCGTATCGGCGATGGATGAAATAAAAATTCCTAATGCTAATGACTTGATTATAAATAAAACGCTTTCCAAGCCCAATAAAAACAGACTTCCCTGAACTGGCATCTTAAATATAAAAATGCTCAAAAGCACTATTACCGCTGCATTTATAACAGATAGAAAAATATAAGGAACCACTTTCCCTATA
>JBBQUI010000004.1:0-37142 GCA_038212575.1 Flavobacteriales bacterium | reverse complement strand
GCTCCAATAACCTTTTCAACATTTATCCAGACCAGCAAGACGATTGGACAGAAGGTGGAGGATATTGGGATTCTGTGCAAATGGGCTTTGGTGGTGCGTTTTATTATGCTCGTATTAATTACAATTTTTAAAATTGAGAATTTAATAACATCATTTAACCCTGTCATGAATGTGACAGGGTTAATTTTAATTTTTTATTAAAAAGATTACAATTTATTCAATTTTTTATGAATTTCTTATCATTAAATATCCCTTTTTAACTCATCCAAACGGTATCTTTGTAGTTATTAAACTAATAAACAAACCATTATGAAGAAAGTATTGATAGTTTTTGCATTAGCAGCTTTTACAACTGGTTTTGCGCAAGAAAATAAAAACCAAAAACAGGAAACAGTAGTAACCAAAACCGCAGTAAAAAGCGAAAAAGGAATTGATGTTTCCACAAAAGCGGTAACCCAAACCGAAAAACAAGTAATTACACTGGCTGAAAATGATGCCAACCAAACCAACCAAACAATGGTTATGGAGCCAACCAAAGTTAATACTGATGTAAACTATGGGTATGATGGCAACCGATTTAAGTTTATTAGCCAAAAAGATGAAGTCGGATATAGGCTAATGACGGTTAAAGACAACGCCACTCAAGAGGAATACGCCATTATTAAGCCAACTTCGCAAGAGGGTTATTATATTTTAGCAAAAGATGGAACTTCTTCTTTTGGATATTTTAATGCTGATGGCAACTTTGTAGTAGAACATTATGATGCAGAAAAAGAAGCAATCGTTTCCTATGTCTATAAATTAGAGATGAATAAAGATACTATGAAAAAGCAATAAGGGATATTTTTTAAAATATTATCTATCTCTTCCTAAAATGGAAATCGCCCCTCAAATTAAAATTTGAGGGGCGATTTTTTAGTTTTTATTAAAATTATTCTTTGTGCATAAATGCCTGTTTAGCCAAAAGTGTTTCCTCACTTTCCACGTGGTCCTCATCCGGCACACAGCAGTCCACGGGACATACGGCGGCACATTGCGGTTCATCGTGAAAACCCTTACACTCAGTACATTTATCGGGGACTATAAAATATATTTCGTCACTTACGGGTTCCTGCGCTTCATTGGCATCTACCTGTTTTCCGTTTGGCAGTACAACTTTACCTTCAAGTTCGGTTCCATCGGCATAACGCCAATCGTCCGCTCCTTCATAAATTGCTGTATTTGGGCACTCAGGCTCACAGGCACCACAGTTTATACATTCGTCCGTAATAATAATTGCCATGGGGTTTACTTTTTCTAACTTTGCGCAAATTTAATGCCTTACAATCGCAACTCCAAACTAAGTATGCAATTAAAACAAAGAATTAACGCTTTTGTCAGTTTAGGAAAATTTCTCGGAGAAATTGATCCCAAAGCTTCGGGAGAAACTGCAAATGAATTTGAATCTGTTTTGAGAAAAGCAGAGGCAGAAAATGGATGGTTCACACAAGAAAATATAAAATTTGCATTACGCAGTTGGAGCGAAGCCCTTTCTATAGAGAATCTTCAGCAATGGCTTTCAAATTATAAAATTGAGGAAACCGAACCGAAAACAGTTGCAATCATAATGGCCGGAAACATTCCTTTGGTTGGCTTTCACGATTTTCTTTCGGTTCTGATTACTGGCAACAAAGTCTTGGCAAAACTTTCCTCAAATGACAAAACACTGCTTCCTTTTCTTGCTGAATATTTAATTTCAGTGGAGCCGGAATTCAGAAATTACATTGAATTTACTGAAGGAAAACTTGAGAACTTTGATGCTGTTATTGCAACAGGAAGCAATAATACCGCCCGTTATTTCGATTATTACTTCGGAAAATATCCAAATATTATTCGCAAAAACAGAAACTCGGTTGCCGTTTTGAGCGGAAAGGAAACAGAAAAAGATTTGAAAATACTCGCTGATGACATTTTCCGTTATTTCGGTCTTGGTTGCCGTAACATTTCAAAATTATACATTCCTGAGAATTATGATTTCGACCCTTTTTTTAAAGCTATGTATAGTTGGAAAGAAATTATTCATAACCACAAATACATCAACAATTACGATTATAACAAAGCTGTTTATTTAATGGACAGCTTTCCATTATTGGACAATGAATTTATGTTGTTGAAAGAAGAAGACACGGTCTTCTCCTCTCCTATTTCGGTGGTATTTTATGAAAAATATACTTCGTTACAAAAGCTAAAAAAAGAGCTGCAAACTCAGTCTGAAAACATTCAATGCTTAACTTCAACCGCAGGTTTACAGAACGAGATTGCATTCGGAAAAACACAAAATCCAGAACTATGGGATTATGCCGATGGGATAGATACAGTTGATTTCTTGTTAAAACTTCATTGATAAAATATTCATAATTTTCACATTTTTCGTGGCATAATTCACATCTTTGTAATATATATTTTTTTGAATAGTACCACGAATTAAAAATACATAGGTTTTGAAAAGCAATGAAACTTCAAATAGCTATTGGGTTATTAAGTTATTTATTATTTATGCGTTAATAATTCAATAACCTTGACAAAAGATATGTTTAAAGAATCTCAAAACATTGCTGAATAGCACAGAGTTTCAAATAATAAATAGCACCAATGAAAAAACACAATTTTAGTGCAGGACCCTGCATTTTGCCACAATCCGTATTGCAAAAATCTGCTGAAGCAGTTTTAAATTTCAACAACTCAAACCTTTCATTAATTGAAGTCTCCCATAGAGGAAAGGATTTTGTGGAGGTAATGGACAACGCTCGTAATCTTGCCTTGGAGCATTTGGGGCTTCAAAATAAAGGATACCAAGCCTTGTTTCTTCAAGGAGGTGCAAGTCTTGAATTTTTAATGGTTGCCTACAATCTTTTGGAAAAGAAAGCAGCCTATCTAAACACTGGAACTTGGTCCAACAACGCAATAAAAGAAGCCAATTTTTTGGGAGAAGTTGTGGAAGTAGCGACTTCAAAAAGCGATAATTTCAACTTTATTCCTAAAAATTACAACATCCCAACAGATGCAGATTACTTCCATTGCACAAGCAACAACACTATTTTTGGAACGCAGATGCAAAGTTTTCCCGAGACCAAAATTCCGATGGTTTGCGATATGAGCAGCGATATTTTTTCGCGGCAGCTAGATTTTTCAAAGTTCAGTCTCATCTATGCCGGAGCACAAAAAAATATGGGCCCGGCGGGTACTACACTTGTAGTGATCAAAGAAGATATTTTGGGCAAAGTTTCCCGCGCCATTCCTTCTATGCTCGATTATAAAGTACATATTGAAAAGGAAAGCATGTTCAATACGCCAGCGGTTTTCCCTGTCTATGTTTCTATGCTAACACTGCAATGGTTAAAAGATTTGGGAGGCGTTTCAGCAATTGAAAAAATCAACAATCAAAAAGCGGAACTTCTTTATAACGAAATAGATAGAAACCCGCTATTTGAAGGATTTGTGCCCAAAAAGGAAGATCGCTCAAAAATGAACGCCACATTTAATTTGAAAAACGATCAATTAAAAGAAACTTTTGAGACACATTTAAAAGAAGTTGGGATCAGCGGATTAAACGGCCATCGAAGTGTGGGCGGTTATCGAGCCTCCATGTACAACGCCCTGCCTTTGGAAAGCGTGCAGGTTTTGGTAGATGTAATGCAAGCAATTGAAAAAGGTGCATAAGTTTAGTCACCCCTAACCCCTGCCTACGTAGGCAAGCCCAAAGGGGGAACAGAAGTGTTTTAAAAAAACACTTCAATAATAAAAAATAATAATAGTCAATAAAAAATATGAAGGTATTAGCAAACGACGGAATTTCAAAAAGTGGAATCACTGCTTTGGAAAAAGCAGGATTTGAAGTATTAACAGTACAGGTGGCCCAGGAACAGCTTCAAAATTACATCAACGAACATAAAATTGAAGTGCTTTTGGTGCGAAGCGCCACTAACGTTCGAAAAGATATCATTGACAATTGCCCTTCGCTGAAAATCATAGGCCGTGGCGGCGTTGGAATGGACAATATTGACGTGGACTATGCACGTGAAAATGGAATTGAAGTTATAAATACCCCCGCAGCTTCTTCGGCTTCGGTTGCAGAATTGGTTTTCGCACATTTATTTGGTGGCGTGCGTTTTCTTCACGACTCAAACCGAAATATGCCTTTGGACGGAGACACGAAATTTAACAATCTAAAGAAAAGTTATGGAGCAGGCCGCGAACTCCGTGGAAAGACTTTAGGTATTGTTGGCTTCGGAAGAATTGGCCGCGAAGTTGCAAAGATAGCGCTGGGATGTGGTATGAAAGTTATTGCCAGCGATCATACCATCGGTGAAGCAGATATTACCCTCGAATTTTATGATGGGCAAAAAATAAAATTAAAAATAAAAACAGAACCTGTTTCCGAATTGATAAAACACAGTGATTTCATAACGCTACATGTGCCATCCCAAAACGGGTATTTAATTGGGAAAGAAGAAATATCAAATATGAAGAATGGCGTGGGTATTGTAAACGCTGCCAGAGGTGGCGTTCTTGATGAAAAAGCTCTTTTGGAAGGCTTGGAAAGTGGAAAAATTTCTTTTGCCGGACTAGATGTTTTTGAGGAAGAACCTGCTCCTTCTGTCAAAGTTTTGATGAACGATAAAATTTCATTAACACCACATATTGGCGCAGCCACGGATGAAGCACAAGATAGAATTGGCACCGAGTTGGCTGAACAAATAATTAATATAATGGCCAGTGCTTAGCATTTTTTACTAAATTAGTTAGTTAATAATTTTAGGGAAAAGGCTTCAATATTAGATTTACTTAGCAGGCTTTTTGGGTGGTCTTTTCGGAAAATAAAACCACTTTACAGTTTAAAAAAATGCCGTCCTTTATTTATTTGTGAACGGTATTTTTTTAAATGAAAGTTAAAAGCCCTGCGCTTCGCCCTACATTGCTTAACTTTGTGAAAATAATTTCTATGAAAAACTTTTTACTCGTATTAGCTCTTTCGGTTGCCATTTACAGTTGTGGAACTAGCAATAGCACAATGAATGGTTCTTCTTCAGAAACAATTAAAAATGATACCGTCCGCATTGCAAATGAAAGCCTAGAATATGAAATACTGATAATTGAACCCGGTTTTGAACCCTGGCTCATTTCCCAACCACCACGTGGATTTTACGGCCAATCCCTCTTGGAGTCCAAAAACCGTTTGTTTGTTTCAGAATATAACAATCGTGTGCTGCAACCCGCCCGATATTCACGAAATTTATACACCGAACGGATAAACTATGATCCTGCTGTGGACTATGGCTATGAAGTAAATTATCTGCTCTACAACTACTTTGTATATTTTCAGGATAGGTACAATCAAAAATTTATTGGCGGAAGAAATTGAAAAAACTAAAAAAAAGATGGAACATACAATCCAACGGCCAACTTTTTATAGTATTTCTGGTTTTTGCCATTACAGGAAGTTCGGCCGCAAAACTTGCCGCTCCACTAACTGAGTTTTTCGAAATAAAAAAAGAAATGGGTTGGTACATTTACTGGCCTTTTCGAATTTTAATAATTCTCCCTATTTATCAACTATTATTAGTTTTTTACGGTTGGGTGTTTGGAGAGTTTGAATTTTTTTGGAACTTTGAAAAGAAAATGCTCCGCGGGATGGGCCTAGGATTTTTATTTAATAAATGAACATTTTTAAAAAGGAAATAATAAGAAATCTTTCTGCAACGATTTTTTCGTTCGCGTTGCTATTTCCTACAGCCGTTAAATTCGCACACACTTTTGAAGGCCACGAACACAAGGCCTGCACAGAGTTTTCCACGCATATCCATAAAAAACAATTGGATTGTTCCATTTGTGATTTTCACTTTTCAATCTTTGATTTTACTCCACAGGAACTTCCTGAATTTGCAGTCCTAAATAGTTTTCAAAAAACGGAAACTGTTTATTTATTGCCGGAATTCAATTTAAATACCACGCACTATTTTTTAAGAGGGCCTCCTCTTTTTCTTGATTTTTTATCATAAAATTTTATTTCAAAATCAATTCTTAAAATCAAGAAAGCATGAAAAATATTCTATGCTTGATTGCAGTATTTTTGTTATATACTGCGGCGAGCTCACAAAACTCCTTAATCGGAAAAATAACTTCGAAAGAAAAAAATGAACCTGTCTCGGCAACCGTTTACATTCCGCAATTGGAAAAAGGTACAGTTGCGGATTTTGAGGGAAATTATAAATTAAATAACATTCCCGATGGAACCTACAACGTGGTCTTTTCATCCTTGGGATACGCCACCATTTCGAAAAAAATTAATTTTTCGAACAATCAAAGCGTAACCGAAAATTTTCAGTTGGTAGAAAGCGCAGTAGAAATGGAAGAAGTGATTGTTTCCACTCCTTTTCACAAATTGCAGAGTGATAACGTGATGAAAGTGGAACGTATTTCTACCGAAGATCTGAATTCCTCTGGTGCTGTCACCCTTGCAGACGGTATTAAAAATATTGCGGGTGTAGATCTAATTACCACAGGAACTGGAATCGGCAAACCCGTTATCCGTGGTTTGAGCTCCAATCGGGTTTTGACCTACACACAGGGCGTGCGGTTGGAAAACCAACAGTTTGGGGACGAACACGGCTTAGGAATTAATGAAGCTGGAATTGAAAGTGTGGAAGTGATAAAAGGTCCCGCTTCCCTACTCTACGGAAGCGATGCTTTAGGAGGCGTTCTCTACTTAAATCCAGAAAAATTTGCAATTTCTGGCGAAACACATGGCGATTTGAACAGCACCTACTTTTCAAATACCTTGGGAACTTCAACAAATTTGGGAATAAAAACTTCCAGTGAAAAACTGAAATTTTTGGCGCGTGGTGCATATTCGTCTTTCAGTGATTATAAATCCGGAGCGGATTATCGTGTGACAAATTCGCGATTCAATGAAAAGGATTTAAAAACAGGCGTGCAATATTTAGGAACCAAATTCAAGTCAACGCTTCGTTATAATTACAACCGGTCCAATATTGGCATTGCCGAAGAAGTTGGTGAACAAACGCGTTCAAAGGATTTGGAGCTTCCGTTTCAGGAAGTTGATAACCACATTTTAAGTTTCGACAATACCGTGTTTTTAAATAATTCAAGTTTGGATATGAAGGCCGGTTATTTGTTTAACGACCGCCGCGAATTTGAAGATGATCCAGCCACAGCTGCACTTCGCTTAAAATTGAACACCTTTAATTACGACGTAAAATATAACCTGCCCCAACTTGGAAAATTTGAAACCATAATAGGTTTACAGGGAATGTTTCAAAACAACAAAAATGAGGGTGAAGAAATCTTGATTCCGGATGCAAATACTACCGACGTTGGACTTTTAGCAACTTCCCACTACCATTTGGAAAAAGTGGATTTGCAAGCTGGAATCCGTTTCGATTCACGAAAAATTGAAAGTGAAGCTGCGCGCAATCCTTTGGAAAATGATTTTATTCCAGCGTTGGACAAAACGTTTACAAGTTTCACAGCAGCTTTGGGCGCAAAAATGGATTTATTTGAAAATTTTTCCACCCGTGTTAATTTGGCAAGTGGTTTTAGAGCCCCCAATTTGGCTGAACTTACTTCCAATGGCGTTCACGAAGGCACAAATAGATATGAAAAAGGAAATGCAGAATTAACGAAAGAGCAAAATTTTCAAGCAGATCTTTCCTTTGAATACCGAAACGAACACGTTGAATTTTTTGCCAACGGATTTTACAATGCAGTGAATGATTATATTTTCATTTCGCCCACTAATGAAACGATTGACGACGCCCAAGTTTATGATTACCTTCAAAGCGATGCCGCTCTATACGGTGGCGAATTCGGGTTTCACCTGCATCCCCATCCTTTGGACTGGTTGCATTTGGAAAGCAGTTTTGAAACGGTTACGGGTAAGTTGAGCAATGATGATTATTTACCATTAATTCCAGCGAATTCTCTTCGGAACACCTTTCGCATAGAATTGAACGATGGTAAAACTAGAAAAAAAAGTTTTGCATTTGTAACACTCGAAAACATTTTTGATCAAAAAAACGTGAGCAATTTTGAAACAAGAACTGGCGGATATTCGCTTTTAAGCGCAGGAGTTGAAAGTAGTTTTCAACTCCAAAAAGTTGTTTTGAAACTTGGATTGAATGGAACGAACCTTACCGATAAAGAATATGTTTCACACCTATCGCGTTTTAAACCCGATGGAATTTTTAATATTGGCCGAAGCATCAATGTAAACTTAAAAATAGAGATCTAACAAAAAAGCCCCAACCGGGGCTTTTTTTATTCGTTTACTCGAATTTCAATAGTTCGTGGTGTGGGCTGTTTTTTCCATACAAATGTGTAAAGCCACATAAGCGTGAACGTTGGGATAATATCTGTGAAAGGCAAAATTTCTTCAAGAAATACAAAAACTGAAGCAATTTTTCCTTCTGTTCCTTTGTACATATCACTCATTTTTTTTGCAGCAAATGGTGCCCAAAGTATATCCAAAAATGGGCCCACAACAGGTATTGCCATTGTAACCATACCAACCACATCATAAATGATTCCTTGGCGCAGTAATTTATATTTTTCGTTTTTCATTTTTCGTTGTTTTGTATAATATAATAGATCAAAAAACATTCCAAAAAAATTTATGACAGATCATTGCTTATCAATTTTAGAAATTCGTTTCTCGTTTCAATTGCCTGAAACTGACCTCTAAACCCAGAAGTTGTGGTAACGCTATTCTGTTTCTGCACGCCGCGCATCATCATGCACATATGCGAAGCTTCAATAACAACGGCCACTCCCTTGGGTTTCAATGTATCGTTTATACATTCCAAAATATCATGTGTAAGGCGTTCCTGTACTTGTAATCTGCGTGCAAAAACATCCACAATTCTCGGTATTTTACTCAATCCCACAATATAGCCATCGGGAATGTAGGCAATGTGGGCCTTTCCGAAGAAAGGAAGAATATGATGCTCACATAAAGAATAAAGTTCTATATCCTTTATAATTACCATATCGTGATAGGCTTCCGCAAACATAGCGCTTTTAAGGATTTCTGCAGGGTCTTGACAATTTCCCGAAGTTAAAAACTGCATTGCTTTAGCTGCTCTTTCGGGCGTTTTCAGTATTCCTTCGCGCGAAATATCTTCCCCAATGGTATTTAGAATTTTGCTGTAATTTTCAACTAAACTGTCGGTTACAGGTTGGTCGTATTCTTCAAAGTATCTGTATGATGACATTTTTTCTGTTTAAGAATTTAAAGTCAAATGTAAACACATAAGTTTGAATAAAAACAATATAACCAATTGGATTGTATTATAGCACTATAAATAGTACTTTCACGCTTTAAAATTTTGCTATGATTGAGGCACAAAATATCCACAAATATTACGACAATCTCCACGTTTTGAAAGGTGTTGACCTTCATATTAAAAAAAGTGAAATTGTTTCAATTGTAGGTGCTTCGGGCGCAGGAAAAACCACTTTGCTTCAAATATTGGGTACATTAGACTCTTTGAACGACAGCAAAAGCAAATTGCAAATAAACGGAGTAAATATTGGATCCCTTTCGGGGAAAAAAATGGCAAAATTCAGAAATGAAAATTTGGGCTTTATTTTTCAGTTCCACCAATTACTGCCAGAATTTACTGCCCTTGAAAACGTTTGCATTCCCGCTTTTATAAAAAATACACCTAAAACTGAAGCCATCAAAAAAGCAAAGGAACTACTATCCTTTTTGGGACTTTCGCACCGCGAAGACCACAAACCAAATGAACTTTCGGGCGGCGAGCAGCAACGTGTGGCTGTAGCCAGGGCATTGATAAACAATCCAGCAATAATTCTCGCCGACGAGCCCAGCGGAAATCTCGATACAGAAAGCGCCGAAAATTTACACAATCTGTTTTTTAAATTGCGTGATGAGTTTGGACAGACTTTCGTCATCGTTACCCATAATGAAGAACTTGCTAATATGGCCGACAGGAAATTGGTGATGCAGGATGGGATTATAGTAAAATAGTAGTCAGTACGCAGTAGTCAGTAATCAATTTTTTTCGGAATATTTTTAAAATGAATAGAATCCAACTAAAAGAATTTCTGGACGAAAAGGTTGTTGTTTATAATAATCCAAATTTTATTGAAACCGATCCAATTCAAATTCCGCATTTATTCACATTAAAGGAAGACATTGAAATTGCAGGTTTCTTGGTGGCTACAATTGCTTGGGGAAACCGAAAAAGCATCATAAACAACGGGCATCGTTTGATGGAAATTATGGGTAATTCGCCCTATGATTTTGTTATGAATTTTTCTGAAAAGGATTCTGAAGCACTTTCTACGTTCGTACACCGAACTTTTAATAACGAAGACCTGGATTATTTTTTAAGATCACTTCAAAATATTTATAAAAACCACGTTGGGCTGGAAAGCGTTTTTGCAAAGTATACCGAAGAAGATTCGATGCAACCAGCAATCCATCATTTCAAAAAAACTTTTTTTGAACTACCGCATCTTCCCAGAACACAAAAACACATTAGTGATCCTTTAAAAAATTCAGCTGCCAAAAGAATAAATATGTTTCTGCGCTGGATGGTCCGCAATGACAGTGCAGGTGTAGATTTTGGAATTTGGAAAAGCATCTCCCCTTCCCAACTTTCTTGCCCGTTAGATGTTCACAGTGGAAATGTAGCGCGAAAACTTAATCTGCTTAAACGAAAACAGAACGATGGAAAGGCTTTAACTGAGCTGGATAATTCACTTCGAAAATTAGACCCAAACGATCCAGTTAAATATGATTTTGCACTATTCGGATTGGGCGTTTTTGAACGGTTTTGATAAAAAAATTAACCCAATCCACATTATTTTTTTTGCTTTAACATTTCCTTATAAAATGTTGTACATTTACAATTAATCCTTTAAATCCCTACCTCTTTCGGATTTAAAACAAATTGGAGATAAGTCTTGATAACAGCACAATTCCCAGTTGATGAACAACAACGTTTGGCCGCAGTTCGGTCATACAACTTGTTGGACACGTTGCCTGAAAAAGATTTTGATAATATTACAGAACTAACAGCAAGTATTTGCGATGTGCCCATATCATTGGTTACTTTACTGGATGCTGACCGTAATTTTTTGAAATCACACTATGGTATCCCTTTCAGTGAATCTCCTCGCAATATTTCTTTCTGTGGACATGCAATTTTGGATGAAACCGATATTTTCATTGTTGAAGACGCCCGAAAAGATACGCGGTTTAAGGACAATCCGCTTGTAAAGGATATGAACGCTATTTTTTATGCAGGAGTACGTTTGATAAATTCTGATGGCTATCCGTTGGGAACACTTTGTGTTTTTGATGTAAAACCCAGGACTCTCACAAAATCACAGAAAAAGGCGCTTATAGCTATGGCGTATCAAGTTGTGAATCTATTTGAGGCTCGAAAACGGAATAGGACCTTAATGACAGTACAGCAGGAATTGGAAGAAAAGAATGAAGAACTTAAAAATTTTGCAGGTATCGTTTCGCACGATATGAAAATGCCACTTGCAAATATGATTATAACCTCTGATATGTTGCGCAGCAAATATGGTGTTCTTTTAGACGATCAAGGAAAGGAATATTTAGATTACTTAAAACAATCTTCATTTACTTTAAGTGAATATATTACAGGACTTTTGGAACATTACGAAAGCGATAAAACGGCATCCCTTAAAGACGAAACTTTTGACAGCCACGATCTTTTAGAAGAAATGATTGAGCTACTGAATATCAACATTGATTGTGAGATAAACCTTCCAGAAGATAATATTGAAATGCAAGCCAACAAATCTGCGTTGGAGCAAATTATTCTCAATCTTGTGGGCAACAGCTTAAAATATAACGACAAGAAAAAAATAAAAATAGACATTGAATGTAGTGAAGAAAACGGGTTTTATCATTTTTCTATTGCCGACAATGGTATGGGTATTCACAAAAATAAACTTAAATATATTTTTGATCTTTTTGTCACCACCGGTAAGTTAGACAGAAATGGAAAAAAAGGTAACGGCATAGGACTATCAACTGTTAAAAAGCTTATTAAAAAACTGGGTGGCGAAATTGAAGTTTTTTCAGAATTGGGAAAGGGAACCACCGTTCAATTTACTATTAAAAAGAATTAAATCTATAAGTCATTATTTGTAATATCCTGTTAATTCCTTTTTCGGAGAAATCTTATCAACCTATATTTATGGGCATTCAAAAATAGTCATTGCAATCTTTTTATGATTTATCCGAAATTCCCCGAAAATGAAAAAGAACGGATTACCGAATTAAAAAATTACAATTTACTCGATACCCTTTCCGAAAACGATTTTGACAACATTACAAAACTTATCGCAGCTATTTGTGAAGTACCTATTTCATTAATAACCCTTTTAGACACAGATCGTAATTTTTTTAAATCTCATTTTGGTCTTGATTTCAACCAATCACCCAGAGACATTTCTTTTTGCGGACACGCCATTTTAAATGATGAAGAAATATTTATTGTTGAAGATGCAAGAAATGATGAGCGCTTTAAGAACAATCCGCTAATAAATGACGCCAAGGCAATATTTTATGCAGGCGTTCCTCTTATAAATCCAAATGGCTTTAAACTTGGAACTCTCTGTGTTTTTGACCATAAACCACGAAAACTTACAACACTTCAGATTACCTCTTTGAAAGCTTTAGCCAAACAGGTTGTAATCATTTTCGAACTTCGGAAGAAAAACAATCTTTTAACCGAATTTCAAAAAGAATTGCAAGCTAGAAATGACCGACTTAATAATTTTGCCCACGTGGTTTCACATGACTTGAAATCGCCCTTAGCTAATATTACTTCGCTCACACGGCTTCTTCGGGAAGAAAACCTTGAAAACCTATCGAAAGATTCAGAATTATACCTCAATTATATTGAGGAATCATCCTCCACCCTTAAAAATTATATAAACGGTATTTTGAAGTTTTATAAAGCAGATGAATTGTTGGCAACTCAAAAAAAGGATATTGAACTAAAAGAACTTTTTGATGAAATAAACGAAATTTTAGTAACGGACGATATCGTTTTTGAATTTCCAAAAGAGGGTACTTTAAAAAATGTGAACAAAGCCGCATTGTCCCAAATATTTTTGAATTTGGTTGACAACAGTTTAAAATACAACTTGAACGAAAAAAGGATGGTGAAGTTAAGTTATACAGAAGAACCCGATTTTCACAAATTTTCAATCAAAGATAACGGTATAGGCATTGATCTTGGGGTGCAGGAAGAAATTTTCAACCTTTTTAAAACAACCGGCATTAAAGATCGTAACGGAAAAGAAGGAACCGGTATTGGTCTTGCAACGGTAAAAAGCTTGGTTTCAAAGCTTGGCGGAAGTATTTCTTTGGTATCTGAACCTGGAAAAGGAAGTACCTTTACGTTTACAGTTGAGAAATAGCTTTAATTACGTTCCATTTTTTATCTTTGGACAATATTTATAGGAATGCAGTTCAAACACCCAGAAATTCTTTACGCCCTTTTCCTACTGCTAATCCCTATATTTATTCATCTTTTTCAACTAAGGCGTTTCCAAAAAGTAGATTTTACAAATGTCGCTTTTCTAAAAAAAGTGACTATCCAAACCCGAAAAAGTTCACAACTAAAAAAATGGCTCACTTTGTTGATGCGCTTGCTCGCGCTGGCATGTATTATTATAGCATTTGCGCAACCCATCACTGCTTCAAAAGCAGCTTTAAATACCAAAAAGGAGACCGTTGTTTATATTGACAATTCATTCAGCATGCAAGCTAAAGGAGCAAAAGGGCCAATATTGGAGCGGGCTTTACAGGATTTGTTTGATAAAACTGACGGTACTGAAAAATTAAGTTGGTTCACAAACAGTTCCGAACGGAAAAATGCTTCACCACAAGATTTTAAAAATGAAGTGCTTTCAATAGCATATTCACAGAACCAGCTTACTCCGAGCCAAGTTTTGCTGAAGGCCAACCAACTTTTTTCCAACGAAAAAGACGTACTGAAAAGACTGGTCTATCTTTCCGATTTTCAGCAGAAAGAAGCGTTCCCAGAAATTCCAGAGGATTTAATTGTGGATGCTGTGCAGCTAAAACCCGTGAAGGCTTCAAACATTGCTATTGATAGTGTTTTTGTTGCGTCTAAAAACGCTTCAACTACGCAATTGAAAGTGAAGGTTTCACAACGCGGTGAAGAATCTTCCGAAACGCCAATTTCCCTTTTCAACAAAGAAAAATTGATTGCAAAAACCGCGATTGATTTTTCAGGGAATGCCAACGGAACGGTAACTTTTGACATTGACAATTCGGAAGGATTTATTGGTAAACTAGAACTAAACGAACCAAATCTGCCATTTGACAATACATTGTTTTTCAGCATAAACAAACCTGGAAAAATAAAGATTCTGGCAATAAATGAAGCCAATGGCAACTTTCTGCAACGTCTTTTTGAAAAAGAAGAATTCCAGTTTACGCAGCAAACATTCAAAACACTTAACTATAACGAAATTCACGACCAAAATTTTATAGTACTGAACGAGTTGAAAGAAATTCCAGCTTCATTGGCAACAGCTTTAAAAGCTTTCAGTGACGACGGCGGAAGTATATTAATGATTCCAGCATCGGAAGTAGATTTGAACAGTTATAACAACTTCCTTTTATCAATGGCTTTGGGAACGCTTTCCGAAGAAAAAATTCAGGAAAAAAAGATTACGAAAATCATTTTTTCCCATCCACTCTTTAAAGATGTTTTTGAGAAAGAAGTGGCGAATTTTCAATATCCGAAAGTCAATTCTTTCTACGATATTTCAACAAATGCAACGTCGGCCATCGGCTTTGAGGATAATCAGCCTTTTTTGCTTCAAAAGAACAAAACCTATTTATTTACTGCAGCAATCAACAAAGAGAATTCCAATTTTCAAAATTCACCATTGGTGGTTCCCACAATTTACAATATGGCTTTACAGAGTTTGCCGTTGCCACGCTTATATTACAGTATTGGTGAGCAAAATTCCATTGCAGTTCCAGTGAAATTGGGGCCGGATGAAATTCTTACTATTAAAGACAGTACCACGCAGTTCATCCCACTTCAACAAACAAAGGCCAACTTTGTATTGATAACCACAACGGATAAACCAGATAAAGCCAGTAATTATCAAATTGGGAAAGAAAACGAATTTTTAGAAAACATAAGTTACAATTATTCGCGCAGCGAAAGCGAGCTACAATACCTAAATCCTGAGGATTGGGAAGGTGTTGAAGTTTACAGTTCTGTGGATGATCTTTTTGATTCCATTAGTGAAGCAAATTCAATCAACAGTTTTTGGAAATGGTTTGCTATTTTTGCATTGCTCTTTTTACTTTTTGAAATGCTTATCTTGAAGTTTTATAAATAGAAAAAAGAAGAAAGAAAAGAGAACAAAGAATAAAGAAATGTTATAGTATCACCCTGAGCGAAGTCGAAGGGTTGAATCTTGAATATTAATCTTGTCACCCTGAGCGCAGTCGAAGGGTTGAACCTTGAATCCTAAATATGAAAATATTACTGAAATCAGCCACCATTGTTGATGCTTCCAGCAAGCATCACTTAAAAAAACGGGATGTTTTGATAGAGAATGGTAAAATTTCAAAAATCGCCGTAACTATTCCTACCTCTGAAAAAGTAAAGGAAATCTCCCTGAAAAATCTGCATATTTCCCAAGGTTGGTTTGACAGCAGCGTTTCTTTTGGCGAGCCAGGTTTTGAAGAGCGGGAAACTATTGAAAATGGTTTAAAAACAGCAGCCCTCAGCGGATTTACAAGTGTTGCGGTAAACGCCAACAGTTTTCCGGTTACTGATAGCAAAGGCCATATAAAATTTTTGAAATCGAAAGCCGAAGGAAATGCAGTAAGCCTCTACCCTATTGGCGCGCTCACGGTTGGCAGCAAAGGGATAGATTTAGCGGAATTATATGATATGCAAAATGAAGGAGCGGTTTCTTTTTATGACTATAAAAGCCCAATTGCGAACGCAAACCTTCTGAAAATAGCACTGCAATACACTCAAAACTTTGATGGATTAGTACAATCTTTTCCTTTTGAAAAATCTGTGGCGCTGAATGGAATGGTAAATGAAGAAGTAAACAGCACCCGCTTGGGACTGAAAGGAATTCCAGCACTTTCTGAGGAACTTCAAATAATCCGGGATTTGTATATTTTGGAATACACCGGCGGAAAACTTCACATCCCGACCATTTCAACCAAAAAATCTGTTGAATTGATTAAGGATGCAAAGAAAAAAGGATTGAATGTAACCTGCAGCGTTGCAATTTTCAACCTCTTTTTGACTGATGATGTATTGGAAGATTTTGATACTAATTACAAATTGCTCCCACCACTGCGCACCAAAAAGGACAATAAAGCTTTGTTGAAAGGTTTAAAAGAAGGTACTATAGACGGCGTTACCAGTGATCACAATCCAATTGATGTGGAACACAAAAAAACCGAGTTTGACCACGCTTTTTTCGGAAGCATTGGTTTGGAAGGATGTTTTGGAGCATTAAATGTGCTTTTAGGTTTTGAAGAATCGGTTAAAGTAATGACAGGTTTAAAAGGAGCTTTTAAAATTATTTCGGAAAAAATTCAGGAAGGAAATCCTGCGGAGCTTACTCTTTTCAATCCTGATGAAAACTGGGAATTTTCTGAAAAAAATATTATCTCAACCTCAAAAAATGCCGCCTTTCTAGGAACAAAGCTAAAAGGAAAAACGTATGGAATTTTGGCAAACAACCAATTGGTATTAAACAAATAATGAAGACTTCACCCGCGGGAAAATCTACCGCATTAATAGCATATGCCCCTTTTGTGGGTTTTTTGATTGCTTATTTTATCAACCGAGATGAAAGCTACGAATTTGCAACTTGGCATATCAAAAATATGTTCGGATTGTTTATTTTGTTTATTGTTTCGCTTATCGTGCAATCCCAAATTAACGTCAAGATTGGGGATATTTTATGGCTCGTCTGCCTTGTGATTTGGCTATACTGTTGGGCGATGGCTTTCTTTAACAAAAAGAAAGGTATACCTTTTTTAAGTGAAAAATTTCAACAATGGTTTACTTTTTTAAATTAAAGTATTGGTTATCTTTAGCTTATAAATAACACTAACCAAATTCAAAAAAAATGGAAACAACTACAGACAATGGCAAAACCGTGGCCATCATTGCCTACATAACACTTATCGGTTGGATAATTGCTCTTGTAATGAACAACGGAAACAAGACAGCACTAGGCTCCTTCCACGTGCGCCAATCGCTGGGTATTATTTGTGTGGGCGTTATTTTAAGTATAATTATAAGTTTTGTTGGCATATCACTCCTCAGTTGGATTGTTCAACTCGCCATTCTGGTGTTTTGGATTTTGGGGTTGATAAGTGCAGTTCAAGGCGAAATGAAGCCCGTTCCTGTATTGGGTGAACAATTTCAAGTATGGTTTAAGGGTATTTAATTTTTAAAAGATTTTTAACAAGACCTTTTCTACTGAAAAAGCTTCAGTTTGAAAGGTCTTGTTTATTTTTGCAGCCTATGGAAAAGCAAACCTTACTTTTAGAACACAATTATAGACCTGCCAAAAATCCTTCGGAAAATCCGCCTGCAATTATTATGCTTCACGGTTTTGGGAGTGATGAAAACGATTTGTTTTCCTTCGCCAGCGAATTGCCAGAAAAATACGCCATCATTTCCTTGAAAGCGCCAATCAGATTGGAACCCTACGGAAATGCTTGGTACAATATTTATTTTGACAATTCCCAAGGAAAATTCAGCGATGACGAACAAGCTATCGCTTCGCGGGAATTGGTTTCAAATTGCATTGATGAAATTGTTGAGAAATACAAAGTAGATAGTAATAATATTACCCTTCTCGGTTTTAGTCAAGGCACTATTTTGAGTTTTGCCCTTGCATTGAGCTATCCTGAAAAAGTAAAAAATGTGATTGGTTTGAGCGGTTATGTAAACGAAGGGATTTTGAAAGCCGGTTTTGAAAAAAACGATTTCAGCAAGCTTAAAATTTATACTTCGCACGGCAGTGTAGACCAAGTGATTCCCGTGGAATGGGCCCGGAAAACACAGCCTTTTCTTAAAAAACTGAATATTGATTGTACCTATTCAGAATTTCCCGTTGGTCATGGCGTAGCTCCACAAAATTTTTACGAATTAAAAAAATGGCTAGAAAAACAGTGATTAGTATTCAGTGGTCAGTACGCAGTGTTCAGTAAATAAATTAGGTGAGTAACTTGAAAACCCAAAAATTCAATAACTTAATAACTTAATAACTTAATAACTTAATTTGGATAAAGAAAAGAAGCTATCGTTGTTAAAACTAGTTCCTTTTTTTCATTGAAAGAATATTCCAAAATCATTTCGCCCCAATACTTTCCGTCAGTAAAATCAGCCAATATCCATCTGTGGTTCAGAAATTTTAATTTATTAATTTTCATATCGCCATTCATGCCGTCAAAAGGCACCAAGGGATTATTACCTTTTTCAAAATTGTATTCATAGATTGCGTCGGAAACTGTAGCTTCAACAGTTGCTGCTTCAAAGCCCAGATTTTCTAAATAAGTCATTGCGTTATCATTTCCCTGCAGGGTAAAATAATCAAGATTTACAATTTGGTTATTCAGCAATTCAATAGAATCGTTGTGTTTTTGAACCTTTGCTTCAAGATTTTCTATTTTGGTTTCCTGCGATTCAAAAATGCTCTTTTCATTCATATATTGATATATGATGAAAAGCAAAGCGAAAAGAAAGAGGTACATAAAAATTTTATTCTTCATAGTCAAATTGTTATAGTGAGTGTATCATAAGCCAAATGCACGTTGGGTGGAAGTTTTTTCTCTACTTCCGCATGAAAGCCCATTACATGGCTGATATGTGTAAAATATGTTTTTTCAGGTTTTATTTTTTCAACAAAATCAATCGCTTCGGAAAGATTGAAATGTGAATAGTGCGCCTCTTCGCGAAGTGCATTCACCACCAAAACTTTGGTGCCTTTTATTTTCTCAATTTCTTCATCAGAAATGGTTTTAACATCAGTTAAATAAGTAAAGCCCTCTACACGAAAACCCAAAACCGGCAAAGTATCGTGAAAAGCTTCAATAATAATTACTTTCTTCCCTCCTATTACAAAAGGTGTGTCTTTATCAATTTCAATTTCTTCAACACTAGGTGCTCCAGGATACTTGTTTACAGTTTCAAAAATATAGGCAAACCGCTCGTGCAATGATTTAAAAACGCGTTTGTGGGCGTAAAAAGGCATGTTGCCCTGCATAAAATTAAAAGGCCGAATATCGTCTAATCCCGCGGTATGGTCGCTATGTTCGTGAGTCAATAGAATTGCATCAACTCTTGAAACATTTTCACGCAATATTTGCTGTCTGAAATCGGGGCCACAATCTATTACAAAAGTAAATTCGTCCCAACGCAATAAAACCGATACCCTCAATCGTTTATCCTTGGGGTCGTTACTTTTACAAACCGGGTGATTGCTTCCTATTACTGGGATTCCCTGTGAAGTTCCAGTGCCAAGAAACGTAACGGTGAAGGTTGAATCCATTCTCGCAAAAATACTGGTATTTTTTTTGTTTACCTATTGTATTTGCTACCTTTGTTATTAAGAAAAATAGAACGTTGCTATGCCGGAAACTATATTAGGTGACAAGGAATTTGAAAATATTCCTTCCATAAAAAGTAAGGCTTTACGAATTAATCTGAACGAAAACATTTACGGCACCTTTGCCGAAATTGGAGCCGGACAGGAAACCGTGCGTAATTTTTTCAGGGCTGGTGGTGCTTCAGGAACCATTGCTAAAACAATGTCCGCCTATGATAAGGATTTTAGCGATGCCATTTACGGCATTGAGGAAGACGGCAGATATGTAACGGAAGCCCGTTTGATAAAAATGCTTTCCCACGAAATCAATTTGATTGAGGAACGCATTATTCGTCAAAAACATCCCAACAAACTTTTCTTTGCCTTCGCAAATACCGTTGCAACCATAGATTTTGCAAAGCAATACAAAGGCCATGGCTGGGTTGGTATTCGCTATCAAGTGGATCCAAAAGAAGCTTATAACGAAATAACACTTCACATTCGCTTTCACGAGAATGATGCGCAATTGCAGCAAATTACTTTGGGAATATTAGGCGTAAACCTAATTTATGGCGCTTATTATAAATATGATCAACCTAAAAAACTGCTTCGTTATCTGTATGATCACATAGACAAAGACAAGATTGAAATAGACACCATCAACTTTTCTGGCCCCCGTTTTATAGATGTTGACAACCGTTTGATGAGTCTTCAGCTAATTAAAAATGGGATGACAGATGCAGTTATGTTTGGCTCTGATGGCCATAATATTCTTCCAGCAAGAATACTTTATAAGAAAAACATACTTGCGCTACGAGGAAGTTTTAGGCCTGTAACAAAGGTTAATATCGATATGTTTGAACGTTCTTATGAAATGTTTCTCGCAGAAAACAGGGTAGAAAAAGAACGCACCGAAGTTATATTTGAAATTACTCTTTCCAACCTTAGAGCCGAAGGAGAGATTGATGAAGAGGATTTTATGGACCGAGCCAAACTTCTTTGCTCACTTGGTCATACCGTAATGATTTCAAATTTTCAGGAATATTACAAATTGGTTGAATATTTCTCACGCTATACCAAAATGCGGATGGGCCTTGCAATGGGCGTAAACAATTTGGTAGATGTATTTGATGAAAAATACTATCGTCATTTAAGCGGTGGTATTTTGGAAGCTTTCGGAAAACTTTTCTTTAAGGATTTGAAAGTATATTTATACCCAATGAAAGATCCCGAAACTGGGGAATACACTAATAGTGAAAATTTAAAAGTGCATCCACGTATGAAGGAGTTGTACAAGTTCTTCAAATACAACGGAAAAGTGGTGGACATCACAGATTACAATCCTGAAATTCTCGACATTTTCTCACGCGAAGTTCTTTCAAAAATAGAAAACGGCGATGAAGGCTGGGAAGAAATGTTACCTACTGGGGTTTCTGAAATTATTAAAGAAAAACATCTTTTCAACTACAAAGAAGCAATTGAAAAAGTTGATAATTAACCCAATATCTGTTCTGCGTGATCCTTGGTTTTTACTTTGTCTATTACGCTTTCAATAATACCGTTTTCGTTTATTAAAAAGGTTTTTCGGTGTATTCCGTCAAATTCTCTCCCCATAAACTTTTTTGGACCCCAAACTCCAAAGGCATTGATTACTTCTTTGTTTTCATCAGCTAAAAGCGGAAAAGGAAAACTGTATTTCTCTTTGAAGTTTTTTTGACGTTTTTCATTATCAGCACTTACGCCCAACAGTTCATAACCTTGTTTTTGAAGTTCGCTATAATTATCGCGAAGATTGCAAGCTTCAGCAGTACAACCGGGAGTACTTGCTTTAGGATAGAAAAAAACTATCAATTTTTTTCCTTTATAGTCTTTTGAAGAAATACTATTTCCGTCTTGATCGTTCACTTTAAAATCCGGAGCTTTATCTCCTGTCTGTAATGTTTTCATTATCGTTACTTTTGTATAAAAGTACTTAAAATGACCAAGCAAGAAAAGGTAACCTTCGTTATTGATACGTTAAATAAATTATATCCACAAGTTCCCATTCCTTTAGATCACAAAGACCCATATACGTTATTGATTGCCGTTCTCCTTTCTGCACAAAGTACTGACGTTCGGGTGAACAAGATTACACCCCTTCTGTTTGAAATAGCGGACAACCCCTATGATATGGTAAAACTTACCGTGGAAGAAATTAGGGAAATCATAAAACCTGTTGGACTTTCGCCGATGAAGTCAAAGGGAATTCACGGTCTTTCCGAAATTTTGATTAATAAATATAACGGGCAAGTTCCAGCCAGCTTTGAAGCTTTGGAATCTTTTCCCGCCGTTGGGCACAAAACCGCAAGCGTAGTAATGAGCCAAGCTTTTAATGTTCCTGCTTTTCCTGTGGATACGCATATTCACAGATTAATGTACCGATGGGGATTTACTAATGGAAAAAATGTAGTTCAGACTGAAAAGGATGCCAAACGTTTGTTCCCTGAAGATTTGTGGAACACACTGCATCTTCAAATTATATGGTATGGAAGACACTATTCTCCCGCCCGAGGCTGGAATTTGGAAAAGGATATAATTACCAAAACCATTGGCAGAAAAACTATAATCAATGAATATTTGAAGAAAGTAAAAAGTTGGTAAGTCGATAAGTTTAGGAGTATAACTAAACTTTTAAATATAAAAAAAAACCCCGAAAAGCTAATTCCAGGGTTTCTCCAAAGTTTAGTTTAGAAGTGCTTCAAACTTCATTTTATGGTAATCTATAACACTTAAAGCCATCGAATAATCCAGAAGAAATTTTATGGTTTCTTCTTTTGGAACAAGGTTTTTATTCACGTCGTCCACCCGTGATGTTTTAGAGTAAAATTTTTGCATAGAGCGCTTTTTTGAGGTTTATTTTCAAATAACGCAACAAAAATTAGTTTATTGTATTAATTAGTTAATATAATGTTATGTTTATCAATTACTTTGCGCAAATTAATCAAAGCATAGCGCATTCGTCCCAAAGCGGTATTGATGCTAACACCAGTTTGCTCACTTATTTCTTTAAAACTCATGTCCTTATAGATACGCATCATCAGTACCTCTTTTTGATCATCCGGTAGCTCTTCTATCAATCTCCTAACATCATCTTCAACCTGACCTTTGATAATCTGCTTTTCAATATTTAGCGCATTATCGCTTAAGACTGAAAAAATATTGAAATCATTGTTGTTTTCAAATTTCGGCATGCGGTTATTTTTCCTAAAATGGTCTATAACCAAATTATGCGCGATTCGCATAACCCATGGAAGAAACTTGCCTTCTTCATTATAGGCGCCTCTTTTTAAGGTTTTAATAACCTTAATAAAAGTGTCTTGGAAAATGTCTTCCGCGACATCCCTATCAAAAACCTTCGAATAGATAAAACTGTAGATTCTTTGCTTGTGGCGGGTAACTAACTCACTAAGTGCAGATTCATTTCCGTTCATATAAGCGCTTACTAGAAACGCATCAGAGTTTGTGCTTTGCTTCATATCAATACTTTTTTAAAAAATAAACAACTATGGATTTGGTTGCTTAGTTAAAATGTTTATTTGTTAAAAGTAAAGATCAGCTATAGGCAATATTTTTTTTATATGACGTTTAGAGCCGTAAATATAACAACAAAGAAATAACAAATGCAAAAAAAAGGTTAAATTTTTCACTAAGAAATAATAATAGGTTCGAAGATGCATTGCTAATTTCGATATAGTATCTTTGCGAAAAGCTATAAAAAAGAAAAAAATAAATTGAATACTGAAACGATAGACATAAAAAATAACATCCTCATCCAGGGTGCAAAACTTCACAATCTTAAAAACATTTCGGTAGCCATACCGCGCAATAAATTAGTTGTTATAACAGGGCTTTCCGGTAGCGGAAAGTCTAGTTTGGCATTTGACACACTATATGCTGAAGGCCAGCGCCGCTACGTAGAGAGCCTATCCAGCTATGCTCGGCAATTTTTAGGACGGTTGGACAAACCAAAGGTGGATTCCATTAAAGGAATTTCGCCAGCAATTGCAATTGAACAAAAAGTAAACGCAACCAATCCACGTTCCACAGTCGGGACTTCCACTGAAATTTATGATTATTTAAAACTTCTTTATACGCGTATTGGAAAAACCATTTCTCCTGTTTCTGGTAAAGAAGTTAAAAAAGATACCACCACAGATGTTATAAATTTCATAAAAAAATTTCCTGAAGACGAAAAACTCCTCCTCCTCGCCCCTATCCATTTGGAAGAAGGCCGGACTATGGAAAACAAAATCCAGGCTTTGGCGCAGCAAGGCTATTCCAGAATTAAAATTAAAGGTGAAGTTTTACGGATTGATGGGTTAAATGAAAAGAATTTTCCGAAGAAAATAGATTTGGTTGTTGACCGAATCATTACAAAAGACGAAGAAGATTTTTACAATCGTCTTGCCGATGCTATTGAAATAGCCTTTTTTGAAGGAAAAGGTGAATTATATATTGAAGAACTTACTTCAAAAAGAATAACAGAGTTCAACAACCGTTTTGAAGCTGACGGAATGGTCTTTATGGAGCCGAACGTCCATCTTTTCAGTTTTAATAACCCTTACGGGGCTTGCCCAACCTGCGAAGGCTATGGAGATGTGATTGGTATTGATGAGGATTTGGTAATCCCAAACACAGCTTTGTCAATTTATGAAAATGCAATATTCCCATGGCGCGGCGAAAGTATGAGTTGGTACCGTGACCAATTGGTAAACAGCGCCTATAAATTTGATTTTCCAATCCATAAGCCTTGGTTTCAATTGACAGACGTACAAAAACAATTGGTTTGGGACGGTAATAAATATTTTGAAGGATTGAATTCTTTCTTTTCTTTTTTGGAATCGAAAAGTTATAAAATCCAAAACCGGGTGATGCTTTCACGCTACCGCGGAAAAACGAAATGTACAACTTGTAAAGGAAAACGTTTACGCCCCGAAGCCGGATATGTAAAAATAAACGGTACCGCAATTCAAGAATTGGTAGAATTACCGCTTGATAAAGCAGCAGAATTCTTCAAAAATCTGAAACTTTCTGAATTTGATGAAAAAGTTGCAAAACGACTTTTGTTGGAAATAAACAATCGTTTAAGGTTTTTACAGGATGTGGGCCTGGGCTATCTAACGCTGAATCGTAAATCCAATACCCTTTCCGGAGGAGAATCGCAGCGAATCAATCTTGCAACTTCTTTGGGAAGCAGTCTCGTTGGATCCATGTATATTTTGGATGAGCCCAGCATCGGCCTTCATCCAAAAGACACAGAAAGACTTATCGTGGTTTTAAAATCCCTTCGCGATTTGGGAAATACAGTGATAGTGGTTGAACACGATGAAGACATAATGAAAGCCGCTGACGAAATTATAGACATTGGCCCCGAAGCAGGAACTTTTGGAGGTGAAGTGGTAGCGCAGGGAACGTATGCCGAAATTCTACAATCAGATTCGTTGACCGCAAAATATTTAAATGGCGAAATGGAGATTGAAGTTCCAAAGAAAAGACGAACTTCAAAAAACAAAATCTCTATTACGGGCGCAAGACAGAACAATTTGAAGAATATAGATGTCACGTTTCCTCTGAATATTTTCACGGCTGTTACTGGCGTTTCTGGCAGCGGAAAAAGTACTTTGGTTAAGAAAATTCTTTATCCTGCCCTTCTCCGTGAAATTGGTGGTTATGGCGAAAAACCCGGCCAATTTTCAGAAATAAAAGGGGATTTTGGAACAATTAAAAGCATCGAGTTTATTGATCAAAACCCCATTGGCCGCTCTAGCCGAAGCAATCCAGTAACGTATATTAAAGCTTATGATGATATTCGGAATTTGTATGCTTCCCAAAAACTTTCGGATATCCGCGGTTACAAAGCCAAACATTTCAGCTTTAATGTAGATGGAGGCCGTTGCGAAACCTGTAAAGGCGAAGGCGAAGTTACCATAGAGATGCAGTTTATGGCCGATGTTCATTTATTATGTGATACCTGCAATGGCAAACGTTTCAAAAAAGAAGTGTTGGAAGTAACTTTCCAAGGTAAAAACATAGACAATATCCTCACGATGACAGTGGATGATGCTGTTGCATTTTTCGGAGAACACAGGCAGGATAAAATTGCTGCAAAGTTGCAACCTTTACAGGATGTAGGTCTTGGCTATGTACAGTTAGGGCAAAGCTCCTCTACTCTTTCTGGTGGAGAGGCACAGCGTATCAAGCTCGCTTCTTTTTTAGTGAAAGGAACTTCAAAAGAAAAAACTGTTTTCATTTTTGACGAACCCACAACGGGACTTCACTTCCATGATATTAAAAAACTGTTGGCTTCCTTTTATGCTTTGCTTGAAAAAGGGCATACGGTGATTGTTGTAGAGCATAATCTAGATTTGATTAAATGTGCAGACTACATTATAGACCTTGGTCCCGAAGGAGGTGAAAACGGTGGAAAAGTTGTGGCCGAAGGAACTCCCGAAGAAGTTGTGAAAAGTAAAGAGTCTTTTACCGCATCATATTTAAAAGAAAAACTATAAAAAAATCTTTCGTTTGGCACAGTAATTGAAAACTAAATTACCAGAAAATAAGACTTTTAGTTTTTTGGTTGGTTAGTTTTTAAAATCCGTTGTAGTGGTAAAACACTTCAGCGGATTTTTTATTTGAATGGGTCTAAAATATCTTTTCATTTTCATTGTTTCTTATAAACAATAATGAAAACAGAAAATTTAAAAACTTGGCACGGTCGTTGGTAATTTATAAGCGTACTCAGCTGACCAGAAAATTAAAGCAAGTACGAACCTTTTAAATTTTGAAACTTATGAAAAACATAGCATTTATTCTTAGTATCCTTTTGATGGGATTTTCAGCAAATGCAACTTCCAACGAAAGTGAAAACAATAACCGAAGAGGTTATGACGGCAACGCCTACATTTTTGTTGAAAACGATGTGGAATTCTCCGTTTTCCCAGATGGCCAATTTGACTTTGTATATGTTGGGCCACAAACCGGTTCACAAGTAACCATTAACACTCCAAATGTGAATGTAAGTTTCAACTCAGGGTATGATTACGAAGCTTATGTTCAGTACGACGATTACGGCGCAGTAGTTCAAGTGGAAAATGTTCCTATTTATTACGACGAGTATGGACGTATTGCCCAAGCGGGAAATGTGGACATTCAATATAACGATAGAAGAATTGTTCGTGTTGGGGGTCTTCATGTAGTTTATAACAACTATGGATATTTCTCACACAGCACAGGCGTTATAAATGTTTTTAATCCTTATTATGTTTACCGTCCTTGGCACGTATATTACGCAAGACCAATTTATAGCCACTGCATTGTTTATGATATGCCTTACAGAAGATATTACAGTCCTGTTAGATACAGCTATCACGATCACGTGGGATATTACAAACAAAGAAATCACGTAGCCTATCACAATGGCCGTAGGGATTTCTACCGCCCCGGAAGTCGTGTTTATGATAAAAAAGGAAGGGTTTCAGTAAATAAAGATTATAACCCAAATCGTGCTAACACAATGGTTGCCTCCAACAACTTTCGCAACAATAGTTCAATCCGAAATAATAATACACGAAGTAATACTGTTACACGAAACAGCAGCACCAATAGTAAAGGAGCTGCTAATGTTGACCGAAGCACACGCAACACAGGAAATATTTCGAAAAACGTTTCCCGCAGTAACACCGTTACTTCTCGAAGCAACAATACAACAAGAGCGAATAACGATAACACAAAAAGAAACATAGAAAAAAACAATTCTCAAAGTACCGTGAAAAATACACGAAGTTCAAATACAACGCGCTCAAATGATTCAAGAAATATTTCTGCCGGTAGAACAGTTCAAAAACAACAGACCCGAACCGCTTCTTCTAACAACAAAAGTAGCTCGGTAAAAAGAAACTCAACAAATGCTCCAAAAAGAGAAACGGCGAGCCGTAGCACAGTAAATAAATCCAGCGCTCCTTCCCGAAGCAGTTCCAAAGCGAACAGTTCCAGAGGTAGTTCTTCCAGAGAAGTTAGCTCAAGAGGACGCGGATAAAAATAGTTTTTTGGTTGGTTGGTTAAACCTCCGTGATTCGCCCTTGGCGGAGATCGGGGGTTTACTTTTAATTCTGAATTAGTGAAGCCATTTGTTTTGTTAGTTCCCTCCTGCTATATTTTTCAATCCCTTCGGAAGCAATGCTTAAATCCCCTTTTTTATATTCTTTATACAATTGAAGAATTTCAACTTTCAGTTCATCATCGTCCCAATAGCTGAAGAATTTTCCAGATTTAGTTTTCGCAATAATTCCTTCAATATCACTTTCCTTCGGCCCTAAAGCTATTATCGGACGTTTGGCTGCCAGATATTCAAAAAGTTTTCCAGGAATTATGGCTCTGGTTTCCGCACTGTTTATTTCAACCAAAAGCAATACCTGGCTTTGATGCTGCAGTTTTAAAGCTTCTGAATGTGAAACATAGCCTAAAAATTTACAATTCGCAATAAGCTGAAAATTTTCAAGACTTTGCTTCACTTCTTTGCTTACGGCTCCGGCAAATTTCAATTGCAAATCATTTTTGAAAGCAAGGTTTTCTTTGCAGATTTCAGCAAGTATTTTCCACAAAACCTCAGGATTGCGTTCACTTAACAGCGATCCAATGTGGGAAATTGAAAAGTTGGAATCCATTTCGAAATCGATTTCTTCCGAAATATCATACCCATTTGTAATAACTTCAATGGGCGTTTCGGTAATCATTTCGAACTCCTTTTTTGTGGTCGGGCTGGTTACTGTGATTATGTCTGCATATTTTAAAACCGACGCTTCCATTGCTTTGTGTTTCCGTTCCGAAGATTTATTCAATCGAAGTGATTTATGATAGTGAATCGTGGTCCACGGATCGCGAAAGTCTGCAATCCATTTTACGTTCAACTCTTTTTGAAGCTGCATGCCAATAAGATGAAGGCTGTGTGGCGGACCAGTTGTAATTACAACGTCCACAGGGTTTTCAGCAATGTATTTTGAAAGAAATTTAACAGAAGGTTTCACCCAACCCACGCGCGCATCGGGAATAAAAAAGTTTCCACGGACGTAAAGCATCAGCTTTTCCATTGCGGAAATTTCTTTTTTTGAAATGATGCCACTACTTATCTGCTTCGTTTTCTTTTTTGAAAAAAGCCTCGCAAATCGATACGGTTCGTTGATAGGTTGTTTTATGATTTCAATGTCGGAAGGAATTTCTGAAAAAAAATTCTTATCAACCAAAGGATAATTTGGGTTTTCGGGTACATAAACTATCGGTTCTACATCAAATTCCCGAAAATACTTTACAAATTTCAACCATCGTTGCACGCCCGGACCGCCTGCTGGAGGCCAATAGTATGTGATGATTAGGGCGCGTTTCAAATTGGTTATTTTAATTTATATAGAAAACCTGTTTAATCACTTTTTCTAAATTCAATCTTTTTTTAACTGTCCCGTTAGGGACTCTATTTTGGTAAAAAAGTAAACACAACTTTGTCCTGTGCCTTTAGGTACAGCCTATGGAATCTACATCCACATATTTCGTACCTAACGGCACGAGGTTTCATTTTGCGAAAGACTTTTTTTACCTATATTTTGTCCCTAACGGGACAGAATTTAATTTCGACACCTTCAAAATCTATGCATCATTCTCGGTATGATCCTTTTTTCGAAAGGCAAAATACAATCCGCTCAATAATATTAAAAGAAAAATAATGCTGCTAGCCAAAGAGATGGTGCTTCCTGTTTGTATTACTTCTGGCTCAAATTTGAATTCTATTTTATTGTTTCCGGGAGGAATAACCATCGCTCGCAAAAGATAGTTCGCGCGGAAATATTCCGCAGGTTTGCCATTGATGTAAGCGTTCCAGCCCTGGGGATAATATACTTCAGAAAATATAACTAATTGTTCAGTATCAGTTGAAGATTCATAGACCAAATGGTTCGGTTGGTAACTGAAAAGTTCAATAGTAGAAATTGTATCTCTTTGAATCTTTTGAGTAGGTATTTTTGAAAGAAATTCTTTATTTATAATCGCGGTCTTTTTTGTGTCCAAACTGTCGAGAAGCTGGATTTCCTGGTTGGCATTTTCGGCTGGTTGCACATTTTCAACAAACCAAGCATCTCCATTCGCATACGGATTGCGTTGCGCAACTGGCCCACCGTTTTTGGTTTGGGTAATGATGTAGCGCACATTCATCATATTCAAAATTCCAATATTTCCTTTGCTAATATAAAATTCAAACAAATCCTGCATTCTGCCAGGCTTTGCAGCATGATAACCGCCCAAAGCGTTGTGATAATAGCTGGCTCGCCCACTGTTAAATGCATTTGTTGTAGCATCATAAACACGGTAATGGCCATCGTCCTTCAAAATTTGTTCATCAGCACCATTCTTTTGAAAAGGTTCATCAACCAATCTTGCCTGTACAAAATCGTCTTCATTTACATATCTTCTATCAACGCCCACCAAATCAATTAGTACCAAGACACAAAGTGCGGCAACTGCAAATCCTTTTTTCAGTTTTCCTTTAATAAAAAACCAAAGAACAGCAGCAGTCAAAACCACAAATATTAAGGAACGGATTGCATCGGAAGTAAACAGTGACATTCTATCTTCACGGATCGCTTCCAAAAATGGTAAGCCCATTTCATCCCTAAAATAGCTATCGAATGGACTTGCAAAATCGAATAAAGCCGATTTAAAAAGAATGAAAATAATCGTGAATCCACCCACAATTCCTGTGGAATAAAGAAGCGCCTTTTTCTTTTCTTCTTCCCTTTCAAATTGGCTGAAAAATTGATGTAGTCCAACGATAGCGAGAATTGGAAGAATCAATTCAATAAGCACTTGTATTGAAGAAACTGCACGGAATTTATTGTACATCGGCACATAATCAATAAAAAATTGAGTCAAACCTTCAAAGTTTTTCCCCCAAGATAAAAGCAGTGTCAAAATAAAAGCTGAAACGACCCACCATTTTAATCGGCCACGAATTAGAAACAAAGCCAAAACAGCAAGAAATATAATAATTGCGCCAATATACGCCGGAGCACCTACGAAACTTTGGTCACCCCAATACATCGGTATCTGGCTTAAAACCTGGTTGGCTTCTTGTGAAGAGGCGCCCATCCGCATTAAACTTTCAATAGTTTTTGAATCCTTCGGAAACGCTTCGGAAGAGCTTCCACCCATAAAACGCGGGATGAACAGGTTAAAACTTTCCAGCCTTCCATAGCTGTATTCGGTTATGTAATCGAAATCGAGACCGGTTTTATTGTCCTTTGGCGTACCATCTGCATTAATGGTCAGTTCGGTTTTTCCTCGGGTTGAAGTATCTGCGTATTCTTTGGTTGCCAAAATATTTGTGGCATTCAAACCAACAGCAATCAACACACCCCCAGCCATTATGCCAACCGCTTTGAAGTAATGCGGAAGTACTTTTTTCCTGAAAGCGTCAATCAAATAAACGATGCCGATTATTACAACCAAAAGCATCAAATAATACGTCATTTGGAAGTGGTTTGCTACCAATTCCAAAGCCATTGAAACAGTCAGTAATAAAAAGCCCCACAAATATTTGCTTCGAAACGTGAGAAATATTCCACTCAAAACAAAGGGCATATATGCAATAGCATGTGCTTTTGCGTTATGACCAACGCCCAAAATAATTATTAAATACGTTGAAAAACCAAACGCCAAAGCGCCGAGAAAAGCCAATTTATAATCAACTTTAAGTACTAAAAACAGAATGTACATTCCTATAAAATAAAGGAACAAATAATCCGCTGGACGCGGTAAAAACCTGATGGCGAGATCGAGTTGTTTTATGTAATTGTTTGGATATTTTGCACCCAACTGATAGGTGGGCATTCCGCCGAAAGCTCCGTCAGTCCAATAGGTTTCCTCGCCTGTTGTATTTCGGAAATCGTTTTGTTGCTTTGCCATTCCGGTGTATTGCACAATATCACTCTGGAATATTTTCTTGCCCTGCAAAACAGGATTGAAATAGGCCAACGAGGCAACGATAAATAAAACGAAAACAACTAAATGTGGAAGAAACTTTTTATAGTTGGACTGCATAATTTGGCTTGTGAATATGAAGTGGGGAAATTAGGGATTTTTTTTGGAATACGCCTGCCCGCCGAAGCGGGAACCACTAGTTATGGGAAACCCGACCCACGACGTTTGGAAACACGACTAAAGGGAAACAGGAAACAAGACAAACAACATTTTGATTCAAAAAGTAGTGGATCAAAAGTCGTGGATCAAAATGTCTTTTTACTCAACCTCCTCATATTCCACATATTCTCCAACTTTTTTGCTAGATCGGTAATTTTGGGATGGGTTTTTATGGATGGTAATACTTCCCTCTCTTTCGCGCTGTGCATTCATGTTTGAATTATTTCCAAAGAATTGCTCAAATTGTTGTCCAGCTTTTTTAGAAATATACCGCATTAAATAGGGAGTTACGAGCCTAATCAAAAACTTAAGCCCGAAATATACCAGAAGAACGATCAATATCGTTTTTAAGAATGTCATCATAACTGTCAAATTCTTTCCAAAAATAAGGATTGATGCAGAAAAAGACTAATGTTCACTATTAAATTAATGGTAAAATCTTATATCTTTGAACTAAACCCAACATTCCATGAACCTCAAACTTCCCTTTCTGTTTCTCCTGTGTTTTATAACCTTTTCGAATGTTTCGGCCCAATATACCGAAATGATAAACACCAATCGTCCCGGTGGATCACAAGGTGCGTTTTCTGTAGGCACCAATGTACTACAGTTTGAATCTGGATTTAGTTACGGAAAAGAAAAGCACGAACTTTTAAAAACCGAGACCAATGGCTTGGCCATAGATTACTCCATTCGATATGGGTTTTGGAAAGAAAGGTTGGAATTTAGCCTTATGGGGGAATTTCAATCGAACAATATTACGGATAATCGCTCTGCAGTGTCACGGGAATACAGTATTTCAAACTTTAAAAGCAACACGCTCGGAGCCAAATATTTAATTTACGATCCCTACAGAAAACGCGATCTTGAAGGTCCAAACCTTTATAGTTGGAAAGCCAATAACAAAACACAATGGGCAGATTTAATTCCTGCAATTTCAGTTTATGCGGGTGCAAACTTTGATTTTGCCGACAATCCTTTTACTCCCGAAGCGGAGAGCAGTATCAGTCCAAAATTGGTTCTTTCAACCCAAAACAATTTCATTGGAGGATGGGTTTTTGTGACCAATATTATTGTTGACCGTGTTACAACAGATTTCCCCACCTATGGTTATATTCTTACGCTAACACATGCAACCAATCGTTATTTTTCTGTGTTTCTTGAAAATCAAGGATTGAAGAGTGACTTTTATTCAGACCAATTAATTCGAGGAGGTGCTGCTGCATTGCTCAATGAAAATTTGCAAGTGGATCTTTCGCTAACGTACAGTTTTAAAGATACTCCTTCAAAATTCTATGGACGCGCTGGAGTAGCGTATCGTTTTGATATGCATGATAAAGATGAATATTTGGAAGATAAAGCGAATAAAGAACAGAAAGTAAAAAAGGAAAAAGACAAAAAGAAGGAACGTCAAGAAGAATTGACTCCAGAAGATAATGGCGAATAATTATATGATTACTGTAAAACAAACCAACTCCAAAAGTGATCTTAAAAAATTTATCACTTTCCCCTTTAAGTTATATAAAGACAGCAAATTCTGGATTCCATCGCTTATTAAGGACGAAATGGAAACCTTGGATACTGAAAAAAATCCTGTTTTCAAAAATGCCGATGCTTGGTATTATTTAGCTTATAAAAACGACGAAATCGTTGGCCGCATTGCGGTTATTCTGAACCACCTGGAAGTAAATGAACTGGGGAAGAAAAAAATCCGTTTCGGTTGGCTGGATATGGTGGACGATATTGAAGTGACAAAAGCCCTGCTTGAAAAAGCCTATGAAAAAGGCCGAGAACACAATCTTGAATATGCTGAAGGCCCCGTAGGTTTTAGCAATATGGAAAAAGCTGGAATCCTCACCATGGGTTTTGAGGAAATGAACACCATGATAACTTGGTACCATTATCCATATTACGCCGAACATTTGGAAAAACTTGGTTATGAAAAGCAGGCAACTTGGGTGGAATACAGATTAAAAATTCCAAATGAAATTTTTGAAAAAGTAGCAAAGTTTTCAAAAATTATTCGAGAACGCTACAAACTTTCGGTGATCCGTTTTAAGGATAAAAAAGAAATCCTGCCCTATGTTGATGCTATGTTCGGTTTGTTGAACAAGACTTACAATACGCTTCAGACTTTCGTGCCTATCCAGCAATATCAAATTGATTATTATAAAAAGAAATATTTCAGCTTTATCCATCCAGACTACATTTGCTGTATAAAAGATGAAACTGGAAAGCTGATTGCCTTTTCCATTGTGATGCCCTCGTTTTCAAAAGCATTAAAAAAGGCGAACGGAAAACTGTTTCCAATTGGCTGGAATTATATTCTACAGGCACAGAAAAAAAACGACACTGCCGCTTTCTATTTAATAGGAATTGACCCCGAATACCAAGGAAAAGGTGTTACGGCTATTATTTTTGAAGAGATGCAATATCTTTTCAATTCTAAAGGAATTCACACTGTTGAAACCAATCCAGAATTAAAGGAAAATACTGCTGTGCAGTTGCTATGGAAGGATTATAATCCTGTACAACATAAGGAGCGGAGTACTTTTAGGAAGGATATTTAAACAAAAATCCACCCAAAAAAGGTGGATTTTTCAATATATAACCAATTGTCTTCTTAAATTTTATTCACCCATCGCCGCAGCAACAGCCGCAGAAAGACGTTTGTAAGTTCCATTCTCCAATCGCTCGCGGATCGCTGAAAACGCTTCCAAAGTTTCATCAATATCTTGTATTGTGTGCGTAGCCGTAGGTATCATCCGCAGGAGGATCAATCCTTTTGGGATTACTGGGTAAACAACAATTGAACAGAAAATTCCGTGGTTTTCACGAAGGTCTTTTACCAATGCCATTGCTTCCGGGATGCTTCCTTTTAAATATACCGGCGTTACGCAACTTTGTGTAGTTCCTATATCAAAACCTCTCTTTTTAAGACCGCCTTGCAGGGCTTCTACATTTTCCCAAAGTTTTTCTTTCAACTCTGGCATTGTGCGAAGCATATCCAAACGCTTCAAAGCGCCCTCCACCAAGACCATCTGTAATGATTTCGCAAACATTTGCGAACGCAGGTTATATTTTAGGTAATTCATTATTTCTTCATCACCAGCTATAAATGCACCTGTGCTCGCCATAGATTTTGCGAACGTAGCAAAATAAACGTCAATTCCATCCTGAACTCCTTGCTCCTCACCTGCTCCGGCACCTGTTTTTCCAAGCGTTCCGAAACCATGGGCATCATCCACAAAAAAGCGGAATTTGTATTTTTTCTTAAGCTCGATAATTTCTTTTAGTTTTCCCTGCTCACCGCGCATTCCGAAAACACCTTCAGAAATAAGAAGAATTCCACCTCCAGTTTTTTCAGCAACTTTTGTTGCGCGTTGCAGGTTTTTTTCGATACTTTCCATATCGTTGTGCCTGTAAGTGAAGCGTTGCCCCAAGTGAAGACGAACTCCGTCAATAATACAAGCATGGGCGTCAACATCATAAACAATCACGTCGTCTTTTGAAACGAGTGCGTCAATAGTTGAAACCATTCCTTGATAACCAAAATTTAAAAGATACGCTGCTTCTTTATTTACAAATGCCGCAAGCTCTCTTTGAAGTTGCTCGTGAAGATCTGTATGTCCACTCATCATTCGAGCACCCATTGGATAGGCAGAACCCCATTTTGCAGCGGCTTCGGCATCTACTTTTCTAACTTCGGGATGGTTGGCAAGGCCTAAATAATCATTAATACTCCAAGTGATTACATCCTTTCCCTTAAACTTCATTCGGTTGGAAATGGGGCCTTCCAGTTTTGGGAAAACAAAATAGCCTTCCGCTTGTTCGGCCCATTTTCCCAACGGACCTTTATCTTTATAGATTTTATCAAATAAATCTCTCATCTAAAGCTTTTGTTAAAAATTTGGGACAAAATTAATTAAATTAAAATTAGATTTTAGATTTTAGACGTTAGATTTTAGAATTCATATTTTTTAAATGAAAGAATCCCGAAAGAACAAAGTCAGTCGGGATTTTTTATATTTCTAATTTTTATATTTCGTACCTCGTATTTCGTACCTCGCACTTTATTTTATGTATTCAATCTTATGAATTTCTGCGGTTTCAGAATCAAAGAAACCTTGCTGCATCATCCATTCATCATTAAAAATCTTACTCATATAACGGGAACCGTGGTCTGGGAAGATAACTACAATATTGCTGTCTTCGCTAAATTCACCTTCTTCCTCAAGCTGTTTTAAGCCTTGCATTGCTGCCCCGCTGGTGTAGCCCACAAATAATCCTTCGGTTTTTGCAAGCTCTCGGGCTGTGTGTGCGCTGCTTTCGTCAGTTACTTTTTCAAATTTGTCAATTATATTGAAATCTGTTGCGGTTGGAATCAGATTTTTACCCAAACCTTCAATACGGTAAGGATAAATTTCGTTGGCATCAAACTCTTTTGTTTGGTGATATTTTTGAAGAACCGAGCCGTAAGCGTCAATTCCTATTACTCTAATATTCGGATTTTTTTCTTTTAGGAAACGTGCTGTTCCGGAAATGGTCCCACCCGTTCCGCTGCAAGCCACTAAATGTGTAATCTTTCCCGCAGTCTGCTCCCAGATTTCAGGACCAGTAGTTAGGTAATGTGCATCAATGTTCAATTCGTTGAAATATTGATTGATGTAAACTGAACCTTTTATTTCGCTGTGAAGTTTTTTTGCTACTTCGTAATACGAACGCGGATCATCTGCACTAACGTGTGCCGGACAAACGTAAACTTTGGCGCCCATCGTTTTAAGCATATCAATTTTATCTGCCGAAGATTTTGAACTCACCGCCAAAATACACTCATACCCTTTAATAATGCTCACCATCGCAATACTGAAACCTGTGTTTCCACTGGTAGTTTCAATAATGGTGTCGCCAGGTTTAAGAATTCCTTTTTTCTCGGCTTCTTCAATAATATAAAGTGCAATACGGTCTTTGGTAGAATGTCCCGGGTTGAAAGCCTCAACCTTTGCGAAATAATTACCCTTCATTTTTTGGGCAATTTTGTTAAGCTTTATTAACGGCGTGTTGCCTATAAGTTCCAACACGTTATTATGGGCTTTTATTTCTTCTTTCATAAAGAGGGAGTTCGTTATAAAAAACAATTAATTCAAAACTGAATTTTTCAACCCGACAAAGGTAAGGAAATATTTTAATTACTCCTTAATTCCTTCCAAATCCAATAAAAAAGCATAATC
>JBBQUI010000003.1:0-37195 GCA_038212575.1 Flavobacteriales bacterium | reverse complement strand
AGAGTGAAAAAATTAAGAACATATAATGAAAAAAGGCGATAAAGTTTCGGTGCTGGATGATGCTATTTCGGGCGTAGTTACTGCCGTAAAGGGCAATGAAGTAACCATACTGACCACAGATGGTTTTGAGCTGGATTTTTTGATGAATGAACTTATTGTTATGGATGGTTCCATTTCAAAAAGAGAATTGGCGCAGATGGATATTTCTTCCATTATTTCAGAAAAACAGCACAAAAAGCCCGGAAAAACACAACGCATAAAGCCGAAGGAACGCAGTTTTCCGCCTATGGAGGTAGATTTGCACATTAATCAACTGCTTCCAAAAACCCGCGGACTGAACAATTATGAAATGCTCACCATTCAGCTTGATGCTGCAAAAAGGCAGTTGGAGTTTGCAATTTCAAAACGAATCCAAAAAGTGGTTTTTATCCACGGTGTGGGTGAAGGTGTTTTGCGCACGGAACTGGAATATCTTTTTGGGCGGTATGATAACGTAAAATTTTATGATGCCGATTTTCAAAAATACGGGCGTGGGGCTACGGAAGTTTATATTTTTCAGAAAAAGTAGTAATTAGTATTTAGTAGTGAGACTTGAGATTTGAGATGTGAGATTTGAGACTTGAGACTTGAGATGTTTTTTCACTATCCACGTCTCACGATTCTAAAACTCAGGCCTGATGGTTTTTTCTTTTGTTTCAACGTTTTCAATGCTTCCCATAGTCAGGGTTTCTTGAGTTATTTCTTCATCGCCATTTACAAGCACCAAATTTTTTAGGGTAATCTTCACGCTTTTAAAAATTTTATATGTGTGCACTCGGTATTCATTGATGTTATAGTCTATTGCCACGGCAGGATTCAAATAATCTGGCCCCACCGAAGTATCGGTTACGTCATTGGTTGGGTCTAAGTCCATGTTTATATCTTCATTGCGGGTCAGCACGCCATCGTTATCATCATCTTCGTCAAGATAATCGGGGATTCCGTCACCATCAGTATCTTTTGGGTTGGTAAACGGATTGTTGTCACCATCTGCGTTTTCAGTGTCCAGCTCGCGGGCGGTGGGCACGTTGTCTCCATCATCGTCCAAATCATACAAATCTGGAAGCCCGTCACCATCGGTATCGCCGTCCTCTTCAATATCGGCAGGAACATTGTCATTGTCCTCATAAACAAAAGTGGTAACAAAATCAGCCGTTCCAGATGCGGCGAGATAATCTACCGTTACATTGGGAGCCGTTGGCGGAATGCTACTGCAAAAATAGGTAGTGCCCAAATCGCCATCATAGGTTCTGTAGTTTACAAAATTTGTGGTTCCGTTTAGAATGTAGCTCTTGGTTTCTGCGGTTTTATAAATACTGTCCGTAACGCCAAGTTTTAGGGAAAGGCTTTCCAGCGCTTCTGGGTTCACTTTGTAAAAAACATAATTGCCCACGGTGCCGCAGGCTTTCAGTTCGGCCTCGTCAAAATTAAAGGTTGTTATAATAATATCGCCGTCATCGCAGCTTTGTAGAAAGATGGTAAAGAAGAAAAGAAGGGCAAAAAATCGATTCATATTTAATTTTATTTTTTTACCACGAATGCACGAATGTTTTTTTAATAGGTTTATAAATGGCAAATCTGCCCAACTATATATTTTATTAGTGTATTCGTGGTAAAATGATCAACAACCACAAAGTAACGCATTTCTTTTTAACTGAAACGACGGCAAAACTGTTTTAATATGTATTTTTGCGAACTGAAAGTATGGGGCAGGATTTGCCCAAAAACAGCTCGACCATTGGCCGATTTTGCAAATAGAATTACGGAATGAAAAAAATATATTTTGATAGTGCTGCAACCACACAGCTACGGGATGATGTAATAAGTTGTATTACTGAAGTCTTAAAAACCGAATACGGAAATCCCTCATCTACACATTCTTACGGTAGGTCTTCCAAATCATTACTTGAAAACGCCCGAAAGGAAATTGCAAAGTTTTTAAACGTTAGCGCCAGTGAAATTATATTCACTTCCGGGGGCACCGAGGCCGATAATCTTATCCTTATTAGCGCGGTTCGCGATCTGGGCGTAAAGCGGATTATTTCGAGTAAAATAGAACATCATGCCGTATTGCATACCTTAGAATGGCTTCAAAAAGAATACAATACACAAGTAGATTTTGTGAAGCTGGACGATTGTGGTCAAGTGGATCATGAAAATTTGGAAAACTTGCTGGCAGCCTCTTCAGAAAAAACATTGGTAAGCCTAATGCACGTGAACAATGAAGTGGGTAATTTGCTGGATTTAAAGGAGGTTGCCTTGCTTTGTAAAAAGCACCAAGCGCTTTTCCATAGCGATACGGTTCAGTCCGTAGGGCATTTTGAACTTGATTTTAAGGAAATACCTATAGATTTTGCAGCGGCTGCGGCGCACAAATTCCACGGGCCAAAAGGAGCGGGATTTGCTTTTATTCGGAAGAATTCTGGGCTTCGGTCTCTAATTCTCGGAGGAGAACAGGAAAGAGGGCTTCGTGCAGGAACCGAAGCTGTTTACGCAATTGCCGGAATGGCGGAAGCTTTGAAAATATCATACCAAAATCTTGAAAAGGAAAGAAACTATATCACCGAATTGAAAAGCTATTTTAAGGAACAGCTTTCCGAGAGCATTCCGGGGGTGAAATTTAACGGCAGTTGCGACGATAATGAGAGCAGCACTTATACCTTGTTGAATGTTTGTTTGCCTATTTCAGCGGAAAAGGCGATGTTGCTTTTATTCCAATTGGATTTAAAAGGTATTGCCTGTTCTAAAGGCAGCGCCTGCCAGAGTGGGGCTGAAGGAGGTTCGCATGTTTTGAGCGCCATTCTCTCCGAAGAAGATTTAAGAAAACCTTCCATTCGCTTTTCCTTTTCCAGTTTTAATAAAAAAGAAGAAGTTGATTATGTCGTTGATGTTTTGAAGGAATTTATTGGTGAGTAGTTAATAGTTAGTAGTAGTTGTAGTAATTCATTTTACCAACCTGCAACCAGAAACCAGAAACCAAAAATTACAAACCCATTAAAACCTCGAAGTAATTTTCACGTTGAAAACACGTGGTGATAAATAGTTCGGGATTGAGTATTGTACTTTGGTGTAAACGTCCCTTACGAAAGTATTTGAAATGGAGTTTTGTACATCAAAGATGTTGAATATCTCTGCGCCAATAGTTAGTTCTTTAAACGGTTTCAACCAGCCGCTATCCCTCAATTTTGTATCATCCACAATCACATAGCTCACGCCAAGATCGGCACGTTTGTAATCTGGCAAACGCACTTGATATTTGTACGGATCTGCATAACTGGGTGAACCACCGGGAAGGCCTGTGTTATAGGTAAGATTTAAATACATTTTAAGCGAAGGAATCACTTTTACATAATCCTGAAAAAGCATGCCAAACTTCAAACGTTGGTCCGTTGGGCGGAATATGTAGCCGCGGTCCTCAATGTTTTCTTCGGTTTTCAAATACCCGAAACTCAACCAACTTTCGGTGCCGGGAACAAACTCACCAGCAAGACGCAAATCAAGTCCGTAAGCGTAGGCAACCGCGTTGTTTGTTGCGCGGTAACGAATGCGTACGTTTTCTAAAGTATAGGGGTTTACGTCTGTTAAATGCTTGTAATATATTTCAGAATTCAATCTAAAGGCACGGTCCCACATTTTGAAACTGTAATCGTTCCCGAAAACAATATGGATTGATTTCTGAGCTTTTACACCAGGGCGAACAGTTCCGGAGGAATCGCGCAATTCTCGATAAAAAGGAGGTTGGTGATAAACCCCGCCCGAAAGACGGAACAGCATATCCATTTCCCAATCCGGTTTTAAGGATACCTGTGCTCTTGGGCTGAAAACAGTTTGCGTTGTGCTTGTGATACCTTTACCGCTTACGGTCCAGTTATGGGCACGAACGCCAGCGTTTAGCCATAATTCGCTATTGCCAAGGTTTGTTTTTCTGCTCCATTGTGCATATCCAGAAATACGGTTTATTTGTGCGTCATTAATCGCGCGGACATTGGTATAGGGTTCAATAGGGGAAGCGTATGGTTCGTAAGGCTGATTGTTTGGCGGAAAGACTGGAGGGCGGATGGAAAAACCTGCAGAGTCAATAATTTCGTACTCCTGCACGCGGTCGCGAATATCCTCGCGGGTATATTTAATGCCGTATTCAATATTGTTTTCTTCAATAGATAGATTGCCTTTATGCTCCACGTTTAGGATGAGTGCGTCCAAGTCATTTCTGGCGTGGGTAAGCTGTCCGCCAATGCCTTCACTGAATTCCACTTCGCCCAGATCTTCATCACCTATGCTTGTATTTACTTCCCCCAAACGGTATTCGGCAAGAATGTCATAATATTCCTGTTCGGTGGTTTGGTATAGGGAAGCAATAAATTTTGCGGTATAATTGTCTGAAACCACCCAAGTGGATTTCAACGCGCCAAAGTAAGTGTTGTATCTGTCCTCCTCACGGCCTTCATAAAAAACAAGTAAAGCAATGGGATCTGTAATAGTTCCGAAATTGGTTTGACGGGTAAGGGGTCTGTAATTGTATTCGTTTATGGAAACATTCCCCAAAAAGCTAAGCTCAAATTTATTAGTGAATTTATAAGTAAGATAGGTTTGCGCATCGGCAAATTTCGGTCTGTAGTTGGTTTCGGTCTCTTTGGCCTCTACCAAAAGACTGTTGTCGCGATAGCGAAGCCCCACGATTCCTGAAAAACGTCCATTTTTTGAAATACCTTCCACTGAGCCGGCTGCACCCAAAAGACTCAAATCCAATGAAGCTCCAAAAGCTACGGGACGTCGATAGGTGATATCCAAAACGGAAGAAAGCTTGTCGCCATATTTCGCTTGAAACCCTCCTGCGGAAAAATCAACATTGCTGGTAAGGTCGCTGTTTACAAAGCTTAAACCTTCCTGTTGACCGCTTCTTATAAGGAAAGGGCGATACACTTCTATTTCGTTTACGTATACAAGATTTTCATCGTAGTTTCCACCGCGCACTGCATATTGGGTACTCAATTCGTCGTTCCCATTAACGCCGGGAAGCGATTTCAGCAGGTTTTCAACACCAGCGTTTGCACCCACCATTTTACGGATCACTTCGGGTTGAATATTCACCAGGCCTTCAATGCGTCTGTTTTCACGACCGGAGATAACTACTTCGGGAATTTGTTCTACATCAATTTTTAAAACTGGGTTTAGCTCATAATCCTCGTTTGGACTTAAGTTGAAACGCAGTTTTGCAAACTTGTGGCCCACGTGCGAAAAGGTAACTATAACCTCTTGATTTGAAGGAATTTCCAGCAGGTAATATCCGTTTAGGTCTGAGATGGTTCCAGTATCATCGTAAGTAACATTTACTCCAGAAAGCGGTGCGTTGTTTTCGTCAAGAATAACTCCTCGTATTGTAGCTTTTTGAGCAAATACAATGGTTGCGAAGAAAAAAAATAGGAGTGTAAGCGGTAGTTTGATTGTTTTCAAAAGCAAGGGTTAGGGTTGTTTTCTGAAAAATTTTGCTTCAAATGTAGCACTATTTCCAACATTATCTATAACAATAAGTTTCAAATTATTTTCAGATTCAAGATTCACATTATCATTGAAATTATATGTTAGAACGTTTTTTTTGTATTCATATTCCATCAATATAAACTTTCCGTTAATTGTTGCGCGATAGGAGCTTATTCCACTAAGATCGTCAGTTATTTTTACTTGCAGAAAGTTTTGGTTGCTGATCCATTTTCCCTCAGAAAAATTAGCTGGTTTTATGTTTGGTGGCGTAGTGTCAGAAGCAACTGTATAATCGCCAAAGGTTCTGGTTTTGGCTGTTAACTTGTCGCCGCTACGCGTAGAGGAGTTATAATATGGCAGCCCTCTGTAGTTTAGCCGTCCCAAATAAAGTTTGTCTTTGTCCGCTTCATTATATGACGAAATATCGGCAGTGATTGAAATATTTGTATGTATTGGGATTAAATCTTCGTGAAATTTGAGGATATCGCCTTTCGCTTCAATATTTAAATAGGTGTCGTCATATAAACTATTTGCTGGAATATAAATGCTGAATTTTCCTTTGGTTATTGAAGTAGCATGGTCTGCATATATGTAATCATCCGTTTTTTCATCTTTTTTGGGATCCAATATTTCAAGTTTTTTCCCTTCAATGGGGATGGAAACCAGAATGCTATTCCCCTTAAAGTCGTCCACTTCTATAGTGTAAATTGAATTGAGGCTGTCTGCAACGGTGATAAATCCATTTTCGTCTTCTTTTGTAATAATGCTCAACGGATTGTTTTTTTCCCTAAAAAGCTTTTGCACCATACTTTTATTGGTTTCGTAATAGTTGTAATCTGTATAGCGGTTTAAATAGCGGGTTTCCGAGAAGGAGAATTTGTTGAACAGCACTTCAAATTTTTCGGTACCGTTATAGGTTGACTTTATTTTATAGGAACCGTTTTTGTTTGATGCTCCATCTTGCTGATCATAAGTCGTGATTCCAAACCCGATTTTCCCAAACGCAGTAAGGTTTTCTGATTTATAACTGCCATCTTTTTGTTTTGTAAGCCTGAGCTTGGTTCTGTTTTGGCTTTGGTTTATCTGGGCATCCTCACTTATAGGATACGCAAATAGTGCACTGATTATAGGTGTTTTTGAGTCTGGAATATCTATTCCAAACAGCAGTGGGTTCATAGGCCGTTGAGAGGAATCGCGGATTTCAAAATGCAAATGGGGTCCGCCGCTACCGCCCGTGTTTCCGGAATAGGCAATTATATCGCCTTTTTTTACGGGCAAAAGAGATTGGTCTGGAAAAAGCTCAACTTCAAAAGTTTCCTTTGAATATTGGGTATCTTTTACATATTTTTCAATTTCGCCGGCATAACTTTTAAGGTGTCCATAAACAGTAGTGTAACCGTTTGGGTGCAGGATGTAGAGCGCCTTTCCATAGCCATAATGCTGCACTTGTATTCGGCTAACGTACCCATCAGCGGGAGCATATATGGGAAGCCCTTCTTTTTGTTGTGTTTTTAAATCGAGACCGCTGTGAAAATGGTTGGCGCGCATTTCGCCAAAATTGCCCGAAAGCACCAAATCAATATCCAACGGATTCGAAAAATAATCCGTTGGAATGTCTGTCTGTGATTGTACAATACCTCCCAAAAAAAGGAGCAACATAAAAATTTTATTCATAGGGCAAAAATAAGAATACGCTATAACTAAATGGGGAGAGGGGCGATTTATTGTGTGCAATATTCAATATTACAAAAAATAATGGAAAACAGTTTGCTTATTAGGGATGGTATGCTAACTTTGTGAAAGAAGTATTGAATATAAATATTAATGAGTAATCTTTCTGAAATAGTTGATTCTCTTGAAAATAGGATTAGCAAGCTGCTCAACAGGCACGAAAAATTAAAAAAGGCTAATGCAGAATTGGAAGAAGAACTCGCAGTTTTAAAATCGAACCAGCAAAAAATTCAAAAAGAAATTGAAATTTGGAGCGAAAAGTGCAACTCATTAAAATTAGCAAATTCAATGCTTGGCAGCGACCAGCATAAACGAGAAACTAAACTCAAGATAAACGCTCTCATTCGGGAAATTGACCAGTGTATTACCCAGCTTTCCGAATAAAAATATAACAATGGCCGAACCATTAAAAATAAAACTATCAATTGCAGACAGGGTTTACCCCTTGACCATTAACCCCACACAGGAAGAGGGATTGCGGTTGGCTACAAAAAAGATAGAAGAAATGATTAAGAAGTTCGAGCAAAGTTATGCCGTACGCGACAAGCAGGATGTATTGGCCATGTGTGCCCTCCAGTTTGCCGCCCAGGTAGAGCAAAAACAAATTGATAAATCCAGCGACACGCAGGAAACAGAGGCAAAGCTCAAAGCTTTGGATCGTTTGTTGCAGGAGCAGTTATCATAAACGTTCTTTAAATTAAATAAGGTTACTGCCTACATTAATATTCATTTTTGGTAAACTCAACACGAATTCTTTAAAAAGGGTGAGTTGAAGTTGTAAAAGCGAGCCGTCTTTGAGCGGATACTTGATCAGCTTGTTAGCCCTAAACATTCATTTTAAGGAGTTTATTCAAAATAAATATATTGATGTAGGCTTTTTTTATACATATAAATCAACGAAAAATGGAAATAATAGTACCTGTAATAGGCGCAGTCGTTGGTATTGCGATTGGATTTTTTATTGCAAAAATACTGGAGCGCAACAATGCATCCCAGCTTATAATAAGAGCAAAAAAGAGCGCATCATCAATACTGAAAGAAGCAAAATCTGAAGCTGAAACACTTAAAAAAGATAAGATACTACAAGCCAAAGAGAAATTTTTGGAACTAAAGTCAGAGCACGAAAAAGTAATATTGAACCGCGATAAAAAGATTTCAGAAGCGGAAAAAAGAATTCGCGATAAGGAATCAGTAGTATCCAGTGAACTGGCAAAATCAAAAAAATTAAATTCGGAATTAGAAGAAAAACAAACTGATTACAGTGAAAGGATTTCGATACTGGAAAAGAAGCAAACTGATGTGGATAAACTTCACCGCAGCCAGATAGAACAATTGGAGGTAATCAGCAGTCTTTCTGCGGAAGAAGCGAAAAGGCAATTGATGGAAAGCCTGAAAGACGAAGCCAAAGCGCAGGCAATGGCTTTTGTTCAAACTTCAATGGAAGAGGCAAAAATGACCGCCCAACAAGAAGCTAAAAAAATAATAATCAATACTATTCAACGTATCGGTACCGAAGAAGCAGTAGAAAACTGCGTTTCGGTTTTCAACCTTGAAAGCGATGATGTTAAAGGTAGAATCATTGGCCGTGAAGGTAGAAACATTCGCGCCATTGAGGCCGCAACGGGTGTTGAAATTATTGTAGATGATACGCCGGAAGCAATTATTCTTTCGTGCTTTGATTCCGTAAGAAGGGAAATTGCACGTTTGTCGCTGCACAAATTAGTGACCGATGGCCGTATTCACCCTGCGCGAATTGAAGAAGTGGTTCAAAAAACCACCAAACAAATTGAAGAAGAAATTATTGAAGTTGGAAAACGGACCGTTATTGATTTAGGAATCCACGGGCTGCATCCAGAACTTATAAAAGCGGTAGGAAGGATGAAGTATCGTTCTTCTTACGGACAAAACCTTCTACATCACTCGCGAGAGGTTGCAAGACTTTGTGGTGTAATGGCCGCAGAGCTTGGTTTGAACGCTAAACTCGCAAAACGTGCTGGATTGCTTCACGATATTGGGAAGGTTCCAGAAATGGAAACCGAAATGCCACACGCCCTTTTAGGAATGCAATGGGCTGAAAAATATGGTGAAAAACCTGAAGTGTGCAATGCCATAGGTGCCCACCACGATGAGATTGAAATGACTAACTTACTTTCGCCAATAGTTCAGGTTTGTGATGCTATTAGCGGAGCAAGACCTGGAGCAAGACGTCAAGTGTTAGACTCTTACATCCAGCGTTTGAAGGATTTAGAGGATATTGCCTTTGGATTCGGCGGCGTTAACAAAGCGTATGCAATTCAAGCGGGCCGCGAGCTTCGTGTGATGGTGGAAAGCGATAAAGTAAGCGATGAAAAAGCCGCACAGCTTTCTTTTGAAATTTCACAGAAAATACAAACGGATATGACCTATCCGGGGCAAGTGAAAGTTACCGTTATACGTGAAACGCGGGCGGTGAATATTGCGAAGTAGAAAAGCCCCCTCCGCCCCCAAAGGGGGAACTCTTACTCAAACCCATAATACAAAAAGCTCCTTTCGGAGCTTTTCATTTTTTGATAGCAGTGGAGGGGGTTAGGGGCTTATTTAAAAACATCCTTAATTTTGCCAATCCCTTTTTTGATACCTGCCACGATGGGCGACTTTTCATCATAAATGTCTTTATATCCCTTACTTTCCTCTTCAAAAAATTGGCCCGTTATAAAACGGTAGTGTTCGTCGAGCGCCGCAATTTTTTTCATGTCATCCTTGTCCAGTTCAATGGAAGCAGCTTTAAAGTTTTCTTTAATATGCTCTCTGCTAGTTGATTTTGGAATTGCAGCATTTCCTCTTTGTGTTTGCCAATTTATCAATATCTGTCCAGCAGAAGCATTATGCTTACGGGCAATATCTTTTATAGTTTGAATTTCTAGAAGATTAGGTTCGTCTTTTCCTTTCATATTTTCAGATCTATCGCCCGATCCCAGAGGCGAGTAAGCAGTAACGTGTATGTTTTCTGATTTACAATATTCCAAAAGATCATCCTGCTGCAGCAGCGGATGAAGCTCTATCTGATTCATTTCAGGTTTTATTTCCGCTTCAGAAACAAGTTGCTTTAGTTTAATGTCGCTAAAATTGGAAACGCCAATATGCCTTGCGAGGCCATCATTCTTTGCTTGTTCCATCTGTTTCCACGTTTCTATAATGGGAGCTTCTTCCGGTGTTAAATAGTCACTAGGTTTTTTAGGGGAATCAACACCATTTCTGAATGCCACTGGCCAATGGATAAGATAGAGGTCCAAATAATCGAGCTTTAATTTTTTAAGTGATTCTTCCAAAGCTGGAATTACCTGCCCTTCGGCGTGGGAATCATTCCACAATTTTGAAGTGATAAATACATCTTCACGGAATATTTCGCCTTCGGCAAACACTTCGGCTAGGGCTTCGCCAATACTATTCTCATTTCCGTAAGCTGCCGCGGTGTCTATGTGGCGGTAGCCTGCTTTAAGCGCTTCCTTCACCGCTTTCTTTACTTCGCCTCCCTTGGCTTTCCACGTTCCCAGACCTATTGCATGCATTGTATCTCCGTTACTGAACTTTAATGTTTTCATATTCTTTTTGTTTGTTTAAACTTTTCTTTTCAAAATACGAAAGGGTGATTGTAAATTGAAGGATTTGGGAAAGTTTAGGCTTTTTTTAACCGAATTGAAGTCGATGAGTCGATGAGTTTAGAAGTTTAGACATTCATAAAATGTAAGAAATTTTTAGTTTCAACCCATCGACTTCTAAACTTCTCGACTATTTTCTGGGGTGATATCGATTGATGACTTCCGTTAGATGTTTGCGGTCAATATGTGTATAAATTTCTGTAGTAGTAATACTTTCGTGGCCAAGCATTTGCTGGATGGCGCGAAGGTCGGCGCCGTTTTCCAGAAGGTGGGTGGCAAACGAATGACGAAATGTGTGCGGACTGATTGTTTTGCGAATACCAGCTTTTTCTGCCAAACGTTTTACTATTGTAAAAATCATTGCGCGAGTTAACGGTTTTCCGTGTTGGTTAAGGAAAACGGTATCTTTTGCCATAGGGGCTATTACCTGATGTACGCGAATTTCCTTCCTATATATATCTATGTATTTTTCGGTGATTGGGCCAATGGGAACCAAGCGTTGCTTATCGCCTTTTCCGGTTACCTTAATAAAACCTTCGTCAAAATAAAGATCTGAAATCTTTAGGTTTGTGAGTTCAGAAACACGAAGCCCGCAGCCATATAATGTTTCAAGAATGGCGCGGTTGCGCTCGCCCTGCTTTGAGCCCAAATCGATGGCGCTAATTAGGGAGTCAATTTCTTCCACCGCCAAGGTATCAGGAAGTTTTCTTCCCAGTTTTGGGGATTCAATTAGTTCTAAAGGGTTGGTTTTTCTGTAATCTTCAAAAATCAGATAATTGAAAAAACCTTTTAATCCAGAAATGAGGCGACTCTGGGAACGCGGATTCACTGCTTTTGCGATTTCATAAATGAATTGCTGCAAGGTTTCTTCAGAAATTTCAATTGGAGAAATCTGCATTTCATTGGTTTCCAGCCACCGCATCAGTTTCTTTACATCCAAAGAGTAATTGATAATGGAATTTTCAGAAAGTCCACGTTCCAAACGCAGGTAGTTTTGATAATCTTTTAAGCTCTGTTGCCACTTCATACGGCTATATTACTACTAATACCAATTAAACATTCAAATATTGCATAAAATTCGTTTCTTTTTAGCCCATTTGTCGTCATAAAATGGAACCGTAGCTTGGACTATGCTTAAATTTTCTTCCTAAACTGAACTAAAAATAATTCAAATTTTTAGTGCAAAATTTAAAAATTCAATTGGTATAAAAACAATAGTTAACAAAAAACTAAATGTATTTTAAGGCATAAGATTAAGGATATCTTTACGTTTTAATTAAAACCTCAAAAAAATTATAACTATGAAAAAATTAATTGTAGCAGTAATAACAGTATTTATTGGAACGACCGCTTTTTCGCAGGAAATAGACCTTGGTATAAAGGCTGGTGCTAATTTTGCGAATATTTCTGATGTTGAAGACCCTTCCAGCAAAACTGGCTTTCAGGCTGGTATCTTTGCGGGGATAAAATTTACCGATAAAGTTGGAATTCAAGCTGATTTGCTTTATTCGCAACAGGGCGCAAAATTCGATTTTGGTGAATTCGACTTAACCTACGTAAATGTACCCGTGGTCTTAAAATACTATATTGTTCAAGGTTTGAATATACAGGCCGGACCGCAATTTGGTTTTATTGTTGATGATAATATCAAAACCGTTTTCAACAATATTGAAACCGATGTAAATGCCGAAAAGACTGATGTTTCCGGAGTTGTAGGCGCTGGATATGATTTTCCATTTGGAATTCGTTTTGATGCCCGATATAATTTTGGTTTTACGGATGTTTCCAAAGAAGTTGATGGAAAAAACAAAAACAATGTTTTTTCAGTAGCACTTGGATATTCCTTCCTATAAAAAAATTATAAAATATTGATTATCAGAACCGCCCGGGCTAAGCGGTTTTTTTTTGTTAAAAAATTTAAGAAAATATTAGTATTTATAATTGGAAAGAATACTGGGTTATCGTTTATTTGCTTAGTTTAACTTTTAAAAATTTTATATTATGAAAAAACTTTTACTTTTTACAACAGTTGCAATTTTTGCATTTGTGAATGCTAACGCCCAAGGCGAATTTAGAATTGGTTTTAAGGCAGGTGTTAACATTGCTTCCATCGGGGGAGATGATACTTTTGGAGTTGGGAGTCTGGGGTCAAGAACGGGTTTCCATATTGGAGGTCTGGTAGAAATTCCTATTACAGAGAAAATTTCTATTCAACCAGAACTATTATATTCTATGAAAGGAAGCAATATTGATTTTTCTTCTGGAGATACTGATGTAAAGTTAGATTACATCGATATTCCAATTATGGGAAAATATCATATTATTCAAGGATTGAGTGGAGAATTGGGTCCTGTTATTGGGGTTTTGGTTAAGGCAGATGCAGATAACGGAGATGATACTCAAGACATTAAGGATTTTTATAAATCCACCGATATTGCTTTGGGGATAGGTGCTTCCTATAGACTGCCAATGGGTGTGTTCTTTAGCCTGCGATACAATAAGGGATTGACCGATATAAACGATGGAGATATGGACGGAAATAACGGAAATAACTTTAAAAACCAAAATAACGTTTTCCAAGCATCAGCCGGATATTCGTTCTAAATTATTTTTAAATTGTTTTTTAAAAGCAGGGGCAACGTCCCTGCTTTTTTTATTTAATATATTTACAGGATGAAATGCCTTTTTACAAATAATAACCCAACAGAAGATGATTAATTGGGGCATTCCATCTTCCGCTTTGTCTAAAATATATTATACAGATGAAAATAATAATCATCAACGGCCCAAACCTCAACCTGCTCGGCAAACGTGAAAACGATATATACGGAGATGAAACCTTCAACGATTTTTTTGAAAGATTGCAGAAGAAATATGCAAACCAAGAAGTTTCCTATTTTCAATCCAACATTGAAGGCGAATTGATCGATAAAATTCAAGAAGTGGGCTACAAATTTGATGGCATCATTTTGAATGCTGCTGCATACACGCATACTTCCATAGGCATTGCAGATGCTGTAAGAGCTATCACCACACCCGTAGTGGAAGTTCATATTTCCAATACATTTTCAAGAGAAGATTTTAGACACAAAAGTTACATTTCACCAAACACAAAAGGGGTGATTGTTGGTTTTGGATTGCAGAGTTATGAATTGGCTTTGCAGAGTTTTCTCAAAAAGAGTCAAGAATAAAGACCCAAGAACCAAGAGCAAAGAAAAAAGACATAAAAAAAACCGCAAGAATATTGCGGTTTTATTATTTTGCCTAATGCCTAATGCCTAACATCTAACATCTATAAGTGAATAACTTCCCCATAAGCATCAGCAACGGCTTCCATTACTGCTTCGCTCATTGTAGGGTGTGGGTGGATTGTTTTTAGCACTTCGTGGCCTGTGGTTTCTAGTTTTCTTCCTAAAACTGCCTCTGCAATCATATCGGTTACGCCAGCGCCGATCATATGGCAGCCTAACCATTCACCGTATTTGGCATCAAAAATTACTTTTACAAAACCATCTTTTTCACCGGAAGCGCTTGCTTTTCCGCTTGCAGAGAAAGGGAATTTTCCAACTTTCAGTTCGTAACCAGCTTCCTTGGCTTGCTTTTCAGTCATACCAACACTCGCAATTTCTGGGCTTGCATACGTACAACCTGGAATATTTCCGTAATCAATTGGCTCTACATGCAGTCCAGCAATTTTTTCAACGCAAGTAATCCCTTCGGCAGAAGCAACGTGGGCTAGGGCAGGACCGGGAACAATATCCCCGATGGCATAATAACCTGGAATGTTGGTTTGATACCAATCATTCACCATAATTTTTCCTTTGTCGGTAACAATGCCTACCTCTTCAAGACCGATATTTTCAAGGTTTGAAGCTATTCCTACTGCAGAAAGAACGATTTCAGCTTCCAGCGTTTCTTCGCCTTTAGCTGTTTTTACAGTAGCTTTTACCAATTTTCCGGAAGTATCCAATTTTTCTACGGAAGAATTTGTCATCACTTTTATTCCGGCTTTTTTGAAGGAACGCTCAAATTGTTTTGAAACGTCTTCGTCTTCCAAAGGAACAAGATTTGGTAAAAACTCAACAATCGTAACTTCGGTTCCCATAGAATTGTAGAAATGTGCAAACTCAACACCTATGGCGCCACTGCCCACAACAATCATACTTTTGGGCTGTTTTTTTAGGGTCATTGCTTCGCGGTAGCCAATTACTTTTTTACCGTCCTGTTTTAGGTTTGGCAATTCGCGCGAACGTGCGCCGGTAGCAATAATTATATGGTCTGCGGAATATTCCTTTCCGTCAACATCTATTTTTTTTCCGGGTTTAATTTTTCCGAAACCCTTGATAACGTCAATTTTATTCTTTTTCATTAAAAACTGTACGCCTTTGCTCATTCCATCGGCAACGCCACGGCTTCTTTCAATAACTTTTCCGAAGTCTTTATCAAATTCCTTTACAGTAAGGCCGTAACTGTCAGCGTGTTTTAGATAATCAAAAACCTGAGCACTCTTTAAAAGCGCTTTTGTGGGGATACATCCCCAGTTTAAACAAACGCCCCCAAGGCTTTCCTTTTCAATAATGGCGGTCTTTAAACCTAATTGTGAAGCCCTTATGGCAGTAACATAGCCACCGGGACCGCTTCCTAAAACTATTACGTCGTATTTACTCATTTTGTGTGTTTAAGTCTGAATTTTTGAGGTAACGAAATTACGAAATTCAAAAGGAATCCCGATAGCTATCGGGATCAAAAATCAGAATCCAAATTCCAATAAATGAAAAAAGCACCATATTCCAAAAATGTTTTTTGGTATAGGTGCTCTTTATTTAATGCAAAAATTTTTAAATCAGATGTATTATTTTGGAATAAAATTCAAGGCAACTCCATTGATACAATGGCGTTCTCCGGTAGTTTCTTTAGGGCCGTCATTAAAAACGTGCCCCAAATGTCCGCCGCAGGTTGCACAATGTTCTTCGGTGCGGGTGTAGCCCAATTTGTTATCTGTTGAAAAGGCTACATTGCCTTCAATTTCCCTATCAAAACTTGGCCATCCCGTTCCGCTATCGAACTTGTGCTTGCTTTCAAAAACGGGGGTTCCGCAACCTGCACAAACGTATGTTCCAGTTTTATGATTGTCGTTTAACTCGCTGGTAAAAGCCCGTTCGGTTCCCTCGTTACGTAGCACATTATATGCTGCTGGAGATAATTGTGCCTTCCATTCAGCGTCGGTTTTGGTTACCTTAAAGGTTTCCTGCTTTGTATCCTTTTTCTGTGCAGGGGAATTACAGCTGAAAAGCAAAGTGCTTAAAACAATAATTGTGCTTAAAAACTTCATATTAAAGCTCTATTTTTTCGATCTGTGATTCATCCACTTGCATCATTTGAAGCAATTCCTTCATTGAAGGATTTGTGCTGGCAAACTCTGCAGGAACCACGGCGACCCGGAAAATTTGGTTTGAAATGTCTGCTGGTTCAATATTCGTTAAATCGAAATTGCCCTCTATGCTAAACTGTATGTCAAAAAATGTATGATTGAAATTATATTGGAAAAAGTCTCCTGTTCCATCATTGTAAAATACATTCTGTGGCAGCTGTGTCCAAACATCTGCTGGTGGGTTTACAGAATTATCCTGCCCCGATAGACGATAAACCAATACGACATCGCTTTCAAAAACCTCAAAAGGGAAGGTATATAATGGACTAGAGTATGTGTTTTCTGGGTAATCATTATAACTGAAAGTTGAGCTAACTTCAAAAACCTGCGCATAAACCAACCCACCCGGTTCGCCCGGAGGTCCTGGGTCGCCTTCGCAGGAAGTAAATAAAATTGTTGTTGAAAGTGTCAAAAAGAGAAGTATGTTTTTCATAATTGATTTTTTAAATATTTATTAAAAGTTTACAAAAGTCGTTCCAACTTTTAAAAGTCAATAAATTTAAAGGCTTCAGAAACTAGATTATATTAAAGATACACTAAAGTTTAAATTTTGTGGAATAATATTTGAAACTCAATTTTACAATAATTTTAATATAATGCTAAAATTTATATCTCTAATTTTAACAATAAACAAAACTATCTAGATATGAAAATTTTAAAATCACTTTCCATACTACTTATAGGTACACTAGTTGTTGCCTGTAGTACTAATCCTTTTACAGGAAAACAAACATTAGCTTTGGTTCCAAATTCGCAAATATTACCGATGGCATTTCAGCAATACAATCAGTTTTTATCTGAAAACAAAGTTATAAATGGTACTGCTGATGCAAATATGGTAAAAAGTGTGGGGCAAAAAATTGCCACAGCTGCAGAAAGATATCTCACCGCCAATGGTTATGCCGGTTATTTAACTGATTATCGTTGGGAGTATAACCTTGTGCAAAGTCCAGATGTAAATGCTTGGGCTATGCCGGGTGGAAAAGTTGTCGTTTACTCAGGAATTTTGCCAATAACGAAAAATGAAGCCGGTTTGGCAGCAGTTATGGGTCACGAAGTTGCTCACGCCTTGGCAAACCACGGACAACAGCGTATGAGTGCTGGCCAATTGCAGCAATTGGGAGCTGTTGCAGGAAATATTGCACTGAGTGGTAATCCTGAAAACCAACAGATATTTAATACAGCCTATGGTTTGGGTTCCAGTGTAGGGGTCATGCTTCCTTTTAGCCGTAGTCACGAAACTGAGGCAGACCGTATTGGACTTATATTAATGGCTATGGCTGGTTATGATCCAATTGTTGCAGCGGAATTATGGCAACGTATGCAGGCTCAAGAGAGCGGAAATACGCCGCCAGAATTTTTGAGCACACACCCTTCTAGTGCAACAAGAATACAAAATATTCAAGCTTGGGCTCCTGAAGCTAAAGCAGAAGCCAGAAAGTTTGGTGTAACTACTTTTAAGAGATAAAATAAACAAAATAAATATTTAATCGAAAATTTTAAAATCCCACTTTGAGTGGGATTTTTTATTAGTTTAGTAACCTTAAACTAAATCATCTATATGCCCAACTTACTCAAAGGAAGTAAAAAACTGCTAAATGCTTGGGCTTTTTACGATTGGGCAAATTCAGTTTATAGTCTTGTAATTGCTTCGGCAATTTTTCCTATTTATTATCAGGCATTGTTTAAATCGGAAAATATAACTACGGTTTCTTTATTTGGCGGAAACATTCGCAGTACCCCCTTGATAAGTTATACAACAGCGGCAGCATTTTTATTGGTTGCATTAATTTCACCGCTGCTTTCGGGTATTGCAGATTATGTGGGCAATAAGAAGAATTTTATGAAATTTTTCTGCTATTTGGGAGCGCTTTCGTGTATGGGACTTTATTTTTTCAGTATTGAAAATATCCAAATCAGTTTACTTTTTTACTTTTTCGGATTGATAGGTTTCTGGGGGAGTTTGGTTTTCTATAATTCCTATTTACCCGATGTGGCATTTCCGGAACAACAGGATAGGGTGAGTGCCCGCGGTTATTCTTTTGGGTATATTGGTAGTGTTGTTTTGTTGCTTTTCAATTTGGGAATGGTTATGTATCCTCAATTCTTTGGCTTTGGAGAAGGAGAAAAGGCCAGTATGGAAGCAATGCGGTGGTCTTTCGTTACCGTCGGGATTTGGTGGATTCTTTTCAGTCAGTATTCTTTTTATTTTCTTCCTAAAGGAAACAAAAGTGGAAAAAAAGTTAGTACAAAAATAGTACTAAACGGTTTTAGGGAATTGAAAAGTGTTTACAATTCGCTTTCCGAAAACATACAGTTAAAAAGATATTTGGCCGCATTTTTTGTTTATAGTATGGCCGTACAGACTGTAATGTTGGTAGCCACTTATTTCGGGGAACAGGAAATTGCTTGGGGTGGTGATGGTGCAAAAACCATGGGCTTGATTGTTAGTATTTTGATTATCCAATTGGTTGCAGTGGGTGGGGCGATTTTAACTTCCCGCGCTTCGGAAAAATTCGGGAATATTCCAGTTCTTATTGTTATTAATATAATCTGGGTTTTCATTTGCATAGTTGCATTTTTTATAGAATCGCCCATTCAATTTTACGCGACAGCTGGGGTAGTAGGTTTAGTGATGGGTGGAATACAGTCGCTTTCGCGTTCCACATATTCTAAATTTTTACCCGAAACAAAAGATACTACGTCCTACTTCAGTTTTTATGACGTTGCCGAAAAGATAGGAATTGTAATTGGAATGTTAATCTATGGTTTTATTGACCAAATAACTGGAAGCATGAGAAATTCGATATTGTTTCTTGTAATATTTTTTATAACAGGCGTATTTTTGCTATTAAGAGTGCCTCGAAATAAAACCCATTAAACAATTTTTGATTATGTTTGCGTTTATTACCTACAAACTACTTAATAATATGAAGAAAATGTATTTTATAAAGGGAATGCTTCTTGCATTTCTAGCATTTCAGTTTTTTTCCTGTGAAAATGAGCCCCTCACAGGCGAATTCATTCAAGATGAACAAAATGATGCCGATGTAGGGCAATTTAAAGCACAAGTTGCTGGACAGGAATATATTGCTTCTTCCGCTTCTGCGACACTTACCACAACAAACGAGATGGTAATTACAGGCCTAAAGCCTGGTGGTGAAAACATAACTCTTTCCATTAAAGATGCCGCGGTTGGAACATTCAACTTGACAACTGGCGGAAATATCGAAAATGCGGGCACTTATTTTGATGGTTCAGTAAATGTACTTCCATATATTTCCGCCGCAGCTTTGGGCGGATCTGGACTTTTGAACATTACCGAATTAGATGCCGCTGCCCAAACAGTTACGGGAACTTTTAGTTTTATGGGCGTTCGTATAAAAGTTGATGGTGACGGAAACCCAATACTTGACGGAAACGGCGACCCAGTTTTGGAAAACATTGAAATAACAAATGGAGCCTTTAATGCCATAGAATATGTAATCGATGACACTGGAGGTGGCGGAAATGGCGATCCCAACAATGAATTTTTTGCAAAAGTTGACGGGGTTGATTTTGTTGCAGATAGCATATATGTCTCCGAACCAATGGTTGGTGATGTACATATGATAAAAGTTGAAGCCAAATCAAATACAGGTGAACTTATTCGTATTGACGTTCCACGTTCTTTGGGCATTGGCACTTTTGATATGGTAAATATTTCTGATGGAACAAAATTAATTGCGCTCTATAATGCTGGAAACGGAGCTGAAAATCTTACTTCAAATCCGGGATTGATAACCATAACTGAATTTGATCTTGAATTGGGCATATTAAAAGCTACTTTTTCATTTACAGGAAATGACCCTTTAGGTCAGATTCCAGATACAGTTGAAGTTACAGAAGGAAGCTTTACAGTATTTTTTGAAGGTGTTCCCGGTGCAAATAATGTATTTACTGCAAATGTGGACGGTGCATCTTATTCCCCAGATGAAATTGTTATTACTACCTCTATCGTTAACCAATATCCAAGAGTTACAATAACTACAACAAAAGGTGATCAAAGAATGGAGCTAACATTCCCGTTGACGGTTACAGTGGGTACTTTTGAAATGGGAACAGAAATTATTGACGGAAATGAAGTTGTTGCGTATTACACACCAGTGATTGGAACTTCCATTACGTACGTTTCAAGCCCCGGAAGTTTGGTTATTACCAATTATGATATTCCAAATGGGTTAATAGAAGGAACCTTTAACTTTACCGGAAGGGATGGTTCAGGCCAAGACCCAACAATATATCAAATAACCGGAGGGGAATTTTTAATAGTTTTACCGTAACTAGAAATTATAAATTATAAAAAAGCCGCTTTTAGTTTTTCTAAAAGCGGCTTTTTTAATTCAGCGAAAAGTTAAATTAAATAGATTTTACTTTTCCGGAACCCATAACTTTTACGTCATTTGTTGTTGGATTGCCAGTATAAAAAATGGAACCCGAACCCTGAATTCTAGCTTTTAAACTGTTTTTTGCAAATATTGATGAGTCGCCCGAACCGGAAATATAGATTTGTGCATTTTCAGAATGAAGTTCTTTTCCTTCAAAATTTCCACTTCCGATGGTCTTCACTTCAACATCTGTAGCTTTGCCCGAAAGCTCCATGTCTCCTGAGCCATTTAACTTTGCATCCAAAGAAGTGGCATCAATAGAGACTTTTATATCACCCGAACCTTGAATGTTTAGGGCAAGGGAATTACTTTTCAGCATATCTTTTCCTTCAACATTTCCAGACCCATTAAGGGAAATTTCTGAAATGTCCTCAAAAGGGACTGTAATCTTAATTTTTTTGGTATTCCGAAGTGAGGTATTGTTTTTCATTGAAATAGTAAGTGTAGTTCCGTCTGATTCCACAACAATTCTGTCCTGCACATTATCTTCAGCGGTTACACTGATGTTTCCTTCAGTTCCTTTTTCAAGATAAACGTCCATTGAACCTGAAACATTAATCGAGCTGTAGGGCTGGGTATTTACAGTTTTGGTTATTACATTTCCACTTCCTTCTATCGAAGTATTGTTTCTGTTTTGTGCAATTGTTTGAAGATTTCCTAGAATGAAAAGCGTCAAAGCGAACGAGATTTTGGTTAGTGTAACCATAGTTTTTTTGATTTTTGATTAAAGATAGTTATTTAGTTTAAAGACAGCTTTTTGATATTAATGTTACACTTTCAAACGAAAAAAAATATATAACTGGCATAACTCTTGAATAATATTAGAAAGGAACAGGCAAAACGTTTGATAGCTAGTGTTCTTTCATAAAATAATCATAAACAATTTAATAATAAGACAATGCCTGTGTTACATTTGTGACACAATGTCCTAAACAAATATATGGCCAATTCAAAACTCACATCATTAGACAAGTTGTCATTTCAGGATCTAAAAGAAGATGCAGAATTCATCCCGTTAATGTCTGCTGAAGACGAAGACGCGATGCACAAAGAAGAACTTCCCGAAATACTCCCAATTCTGCCTTTGCGGAACACGGTTTTGTTTCCGGGTGTTGTAATTCCTATAACAGCTGGTAGGGACAAATCCATTAAACTTATAAATGAAACCAATAAGGGAAACAAGGTAATTGGCGTTGTTTCGCAAAAAGATGAATATGAAGAGGAGCCCGGAATAGGCGACATTAATACCATTGGAACGGTAGCAAAAATTCTTCGCGTACTGAAAATGCCCGATGGCAATACTACAGTTATCATTCAAGGAAAAAAACGCTTTGAGGTTTCTGAAGTTATCACTACCGAACCTTATATGACCGCTACCATTCGCGAAGTTGAAGAAGCCCGCCCCGAAAAGGAAAGCGAGGAATTCAGAGCAATTATAGACTCTATAAAGGATATGGCGCTTAAAATAATTAAGGAAAGCCCGAACATTCCCTCGGAAGCAGCCTTTGCCATTAAAAATATTGAAAGCTCCAGTTTCCTTATCAATTTTGTTTCTTCAAATTTAAATATAGATGTTGAAGAAAAGCAGACACTTTTGGAAATAAACAACCTGAAAGATCGTGCATTGGAAACGCTTCGGTATATGAATATGGAAATACAGAAGCTGTCGCTTCGCAATGATATTCAGTCTAAAGTACAGAGCGATATTAACCAACAACAACGTGAGTATTTTCTGCATCAGCAAATGAAAACCATTCAAGAGGAGTTGGGCGGTTCTTCTTCAGAAGAGGAAATTGAGGAGATGCAGGAACGTGCCAAGAAAAAGAAATGGAGCAAGGAAGTGGAAAAACATTTCACAAAAGAATTGTCAAAAATGCAGCGAATGAATCCGCAGGTTGCAGAATACAGCATTCAGCGCAATTATTTGGAACTGATTTTGGAACTTCCGTGGAATAAATACAGCAAAGATAAATTCGATTTAAAACGCGCAAGAAAAATTCTTGACAGAGACCATTACGGACTTGATGATGTTAAAAAACGCATTATCGAATACTTGGCGGTTTTGAAATTGAGAAACGATATGAAGTCGCCAATACTCTGTCTCTATGGGCCTCCGGGAGTTGGAAAAACTTCTTTGGGAAAATCTATAGCCGAAGCTTTGGGTAGAAAATATGTGCGTATGAGTTTGGGTGGACTTCGCGATGAAGCCGAGATTCGCGGACACCGAAAAACATATATAGGTGCAATGCCCGGTAGAATTATACAGAGCATAAAAAAGGCAGAAACCAGCAATCCAGTTTTTGTTCTGGATGAAATAGATAAAATTTCGGCGAGCAATCAAGGCGATCCTTCTTCAGCAATGCTTGAAGTTCTTGATCCTGAACAAAACAATTCGTTTTATGATAACTTTTTGGAACTTGGCTATGATCTTTCAAAAGTTATGTTTATTGCCACTTCAAATAGTTTGAGCACCATTCAGCCTGCATTGCTAGACAGGATGGAGATTATAAATGTTACGGGTTATACCGTTGAAGAAAAGGTTGAAATTGCAAAACGCCACTTACTTCCGAAGCAATTAAAAGAACATGGAATGAATGCTAATACACTGAAAATTGCCAAGCCACAGCTTGAAAAAATTGTGGAAGGCTATACTCGCGAAAGTGGGGTGCGGTCTTTGGAAAAACAAATAGCAAAAATGGTTCGCTATGCCGCAATGAAAATTGCAATGGAAGAAGAATATGAAATAAAAGTAACCAATAAAATTATTGTTGAAGTTTTGGGCGCTCCAAAAATGGAACGTGACAAGTATGAAAATAACGATGTCGCTGGAGTAGTTACAGGGCTTGCCTGGACAAGGGTTGGCGGTGATATATTGTTTATAGAATCTACCCTTTCCAAAGGTAAAGGTGCTTTGAACATGACCGGAAACCTTGGAAAAGTGATGAAAGAATCTGCAACCATCGCCCTTGAGTACATAAAATCCAATGCCGAACAACTGGGTATTAATCCAGATATTTTTGATAATTATAATATTCACATTCACGTGCCTGAAGGTGCCACGCCAAAAGATGGGCCAAGTGCGGGCATCACGATGCTTACATCTTTGGTATCGCTTTTCACTCAAAGAAAAGTAAAGAAATCAATCGCGATGACGGGTGAAATTACACTTCGCGGAAAAGTATTGCCCGTTGGTGGAATTAAGGAGAAAATTCTTGCAGCAAAACGTGCCAGAATAAAAGAAATACTTCTTTGTGAAGACAACAAACGCGATATTGACGAAATAAATGCTGAATACTTAAAAGGGCTCACTTTTCATTACGTGAAAGATATGAGCGATGTTCTGCATTTGGCGCTTACCAAGGAAAAAGTAAAAAACGCAAAAAAACTGTAAACCAATTTTGATTAAGGATTAAATTATAATTGTTTAGCATTTATACTTTAATCCTTAATCATTTCATCTGAATATGATATTTGTTTTTTATTGGACAGGTGGAACATCATAGAGATTTCCAAATGTTCTTAAAAATTAATCATTGATGTTTCTTTCCTTTGCAAAAATAAATTATACTTGCATTCGTTTAGTTTTTAGTTACGGTAACTCGCGTCTATGACCCAAAAGGTTTTCTTAGTTGTTTCACTTTTTATATCTCACCTTATAACGGCTCAGATAGGCGGTAAAGCAACTTATCAATTTCTGAATTTGGTAAACAGCCCCAGAATGGCAGCCTTGGGAGGAAAAGTGGTTACCAATTACGATTACGATCCCACACAGCCTTTGTTCAACCCGGCAAGTATCAATCCGGCGATGGACAATCAATTATCTCTAAACTATACAAACTATATTGGCGACGTAAATTACGGAACGGCCGCGTATGCGTACCTTTGGGATAGAAGAACACAGGTTTTGCATGCGGGTGTTACCTATATTAATTACGGAAAGTTTGACGGTTATGATGAAGCCGGAAATCCTACAAGCAGTTTTAGCGGGGGCGAAGTGGCTTTGTCCCTTGGCCATGCCAGAAATATAGCATTTACAAATTTCCACGTTGGGGTAAATGTAAAACTTATTTCCTCGAAACTTGAAAACTATTCTTCTTTCGGCGGAGCATTAGATATAGGTTTAATGTACGTTTATGAAGATTGGGACCTTCAAATTACGGGAGTTGCCAGAAACCTTGGAACCCAGTTTACTCCTTATCACGAAACATATGAGCCGCTACCGTTCGAATTAATTTTCGGAATTTCGCAAACGTTGGAGAACGTTCCTATCCGTTGGCATTTCACCATGGAAAATATGCAGCAATGGAATGTCGCTTTTTCAAATCCATCAAGAGAACAGACAGACCTTGAAGGCAATACCCAAAAAGAAAACATTAATTTTATAGACAACGCCTTTCGACATATGATTGCTGGGATAGAACTTTTCCCCGAAAGCGGTTTCAATATTCGCTTGGGATATAATCTCAGAAGAGGAGAAGAATTGCGGATTACAGAAAAACGTGCTTTTGCTGGTTTAAGCGCAGGATTTGCAATTAAATTGAATAAACTTAGGTTGAGTTATTCCTATTCAAAATATAGCACTGCCGCATCATCGAGCTTTTTTGGGCTTAACATAGACCTTCAGTAATGAAAAAAATTACCATTGCCATTGACGGATATTCCTCTACCGGAAAAAGCACGGTCGCAAAACAACTTGCGGATTACCTGGGCTATGTTTATGTGGACAGTGGAGCAATGTATCGCGCTGTAACGCTATATGCAATGCAGAATGGCATTATTTCAAAAGAATATTTTGATGTTGAAAAGCTCATTAAATCACTTTCTTCAATCAATCTGAAATTTATAAAGAACGACGATTGGAGCAAAGCACATATTTACCTTAACGGAAAAGATGTTGAAAACGAAATACGAAACCTAGAAGTTTCCGAATTTGTAAGCCCAATTGCCACAATTCACGAAGTACGGGTAAAACTGGTTGCCCAGCAGCAACAAATGGGATTTGAAAAAGGAGTGGTAATGGATGGCCGGGATATAGGCACCGTAGTTTTCCCAAAAGCTGAATTGAAAATTTTCATGAATGCCTCAGCGCAAGAGCGAGCTCAAAGACGTTATAACGAACTTTTGGAGCGGGGAGAAGCCATTGAGTTTAAAGATGTTTTAAAAAACATTGAGGACCGCGACCATATTGATACAACCCGTGAAGATTCCCCCTTGGTAAAAGCTGCGGATGCTATTGAAATAGATAATTCTGAAATGAATCTCGATGATCAATTCCACACCGTGCTTCAATTGGCGAAAGACCGGATTGCTGGCCGTGTTTAACCTCTATATTTTAAAAAAATCCCTTTCTTTTTTCTGAAATCTTTTCTATACTTGAAGTTTCATAAATTCATAAAACTATAATGGGTTCATTTCTACAAGAATTTAAAACCTTCGCCATAAAAGGCAATATGATCGATATGGCGGTGGGTATTGTGATTGGTACCGCTTTCAATAATGTTATCAGTACGATCGTAAAGAAAATAGTTATGCCGCCGCTATCGTTGCTTACTGATGATGTAATCCTATCAAACAAAAAATATGTACTTCGTGCTGCAACGGATTCTGCGGATGAAATTGCGATTGGTTATGGTGAGTTGATAGAGGTTTTAATTGATTTCTTAATCATTGCTTTCACCATTTTTATGATAATAAAAGTTATCAATCGTTTTAAGAAAAAGGCCGAAAATCCGCAGGACAAAACTGTAGAAACACCAAAAGATATTCAGCTTTTGTCAAATATTGAAAAACTTATGGAAGAGCAGAATAGCCTATTAAAAAATAAAGAGGCTTAAGGCTTGACTTTATGAGCTATCGCTTTGCTCGTTTTGGTTTTGCCAACTTCACTGAATTCAAAGGTGTATTTGTTTTTGTTGGTCGTTAGGATTTTGATGAGAATCGCTTTCTTTTCAGCTTGATTTTTTGGGTTGATTTTCTTTAGAACATATTCGCAGTCGTTGATCCATCTAATGGACGATGTGTCGCTTTTACCCTGAAAGAAATCTATTTCAATGGAATCGTTCCTGACAATGGTAGTTTTGAATACTTCTGTGCCAGATAGCGCTTCAAATTCAAATGTTCCTGTCTTGAAATCTGAGCAATCTCGATCAGTCTCATAGCAACTACTTAAAAAAAGACAACAAAGTAATATTGTAAAAAAGCGCATTTTTAGATTTTACGCAAATTTCAGAAAAAATAGCGAAACGGCTTAATTTTCATAAACATTAAAACTGCCGTCCGTGTAAAAAATAACAATTTTTTCAATTTGCGCTGTAGTTTGGATTGTTTGAGCAGTTTTCCTTTCAGCCGAATTATTTTCTTCCGAAAAGAGATCCATTGTTTTTCCCACATCCGAAGCTGACTTTTGCTTTGAAGATACAACGGCAGATTTATTTTCCGAAGTAGAAGGGAAGCTGCCTTTTCCAACCAGTAGCCAATTCATTTCTACTTCCGGAAATTTTTGTAAAAGCTTCATCACAAATTCGAGACTTGGTTTATTTCTTCCCGATAATAAATGTGAAATAGTTGAGCGGTTAAAAGCTATCTCTTCGGCAAAAGCAGTGGCTGTTAGATTGTAATAATCTAATATCTTCTCAAGTCTTTTTACAAAATCTTTACTGTTTACCATTGTAACGACACTCTATTTCAACTAACGGTTACAAATGTAAAATATTATTGAACAGCACACAATAAGTTTTAGAAAAGAAATGAAATAACTTGACATATAACTTCATATAAATAATATTAAATTACTAATAATAAGTGTTTTAAAGTCTTTTTATGGGAAATGAATATTTTCAAGTCTTAAATCCATTCAAGCAAGACCTATTTGTTTACCAGTGTAACCAGAAAGAGAATATTTCTTTGTTTACAGTTGTAAACTAACCAATGTTTAACTTTGTAAACTTTAATTAGAATATGAAAATAGAAAGTTGGTATAGTAATAATTTTGAACTTCACTTGAGAGGAAGATATATTACGCTGCAAAGCATCGTCCCGTTGTTGGATATGTGTAAATCAAAATATGAAATTTCAGTGCCGGGGATTTCAGAAATGGGCAAAGACATTCCTTTAATAAAAGTTGGAAAAGGCCCCAAAATTGTTTTAGGCTGGTCTCAAATGCACGGAAATGAATCGACAACCACAAAGGCGGTTTTTGATTTTTTAAAGTTTATTAGTCAAAAAGATGTTTTCCAATCTGAAATCGAACTTTTTTTAAGGAATTATACATTCTACATATTCCCTATGCTTAACCCCGATGGTGCTGAGCTTTATACACGCGAAAATGCAAATGGGATAGATCTTAATCGTGATGCACAAAGCCTATCGCAAAGAGAGAGCAAATGTTTGCGTGAGACTTTTGAGCGATTAAAACCTTCCCTTTGCCTAAATATGCACGATCAGCGCTCTATTTATGGTTTAAAAAATGGTAAATCTGCAGCGGTTTCATTTTTATCACCCTCCGCGGATGCAAAAAGAACTGTAACTGAGTCTCGAAAGTCTGCGATGCAGCTTATCGTTAAAATGAAAATTTCACTTCAAAATTACATTCCTGGACACGTAGGCAGATATGACGATGGTTTCAATGAAGCCTGTGTTGGCGATACATTTCAGAAGGTGGGCGTGCCTACCATTCTTTTTGAAGCGGGCCATTCTGGACAGGATTATCAGCGTGAAAAGACGAGGGAATATATTTTCTATTCCCTGCTTTCACTTTTTGATATTACTGAAGAAAATTCCGGACCAATACAGTATAAAGAGTATTTTGAAATACCTGAAAATCTTAAAAACTACAACGATTTCATACTTAGAAATGTGAAATTGCCTCATGAAGAGAAAACAGTTTCTATAGCAATTCAATACACGGAATTATTAAAAAGCAATGAGATAGTCTTTATTCCACTAATTGACGAAATAGGAGAATTGGATAATAAGTTTGGGCATGAAGAGGAAAATGCGAATGGTCAAGAAATTTTAACAAATTCGCAAGAAAATTTAACAGTTGGTCAAAATATTTCAAAAATTTTTGATAAATCTGACAATTCAACAATATATTTTCAATAATTCGGTTCCATTATTTCATAAAACTTATTAATATTGCACAAAAAAATTAATGCTATGCCAAAGTTTAAATTAGACGATACCGATCACAAAATACTAGACCTACTTATCGATAACACCCGAATTCCCTTTACGGATATTGCGAAGAAACTTGAAATTTCTGCCGGCACAATTCATGTTAGGGTAAAAAAGATGGAAGAAGCCGGTATTATTACGGGTTCTTCTCTTCAAGTTGATTATCATAAGTTGGGATATTCCTTTATTGCCTATGTTGGTGTTTTCATATTTAAAACATCACAGACACAATTTGTTTTGGAGCGTATTGGTGAAATACCCTTTGTTACAGTTGCTAGCGTAACTACAGGAAAATTCAACATTTTTTGCAAAATTAGAGCGAAAGACACCTCACATGCAAAAGACATTATTTATCAGATAGATGATATTGAAGGGGTTAGCCGTACAGAAACTATGATTTCAATGGAAGAAAGTATAAATGATAAAAAACGTTTGCTGCATTCCATATTTAAAGAAATATAATTTTCAAATACATCTAAAAAAACCTTTGTTATTCAGCAGAGGTTTTTTTTATCTTTATAAGAAAATTATGATTGCCTCTGAAATCCATCCTTCTGAATACAATCCATATTATAAGCGTTACATAGATTTAGTTGAAAACATTCCCTTACTGGATGCATTGACAAAAGGACTGGGGAATACCAAATCATTTTTTGATAGCTTGCCCAGCGAAAAATACAGCTACCGCTATGCCGAAGGAAAATGGACTCCCAAAGATATTTTACAGCACATCACAGATACGGAGCGGGTTTTTACATACAGAGCTTTGTATTTTGCGCGAAGTATGAATGCCGAACTCAAGGGTTTTGATGAAAATATTTTTGCAGATAATGCTATGGCAAATAACAGAACAATTGATGAACTTTTGCTGGAACATTTGGCGGTACGTACTGCTACCATCTGCCTTTTTAAAAATTTCAATTTAAATCAATTGAAACAAATAGGGATGGCCAATGGAAGTAAGATGTCTGTAGCCGCTTTGGGCTTTGTAATTTGTGGGCACGAAATGCATCATTGTAATATTATTAATGAGCGTTATTTATGAAGAAATTCTTTAAGCTTTTAAAGGATACTTATTTAAGTTGGGACAAAAATGATCCTTGGGCAAAAAGTGCCGTAATTGCATATTACGCCCTTTTTTCGTTGCCTTCTTTGCTTATTATAACGGTTCATTTTGCGGGTGTCTTTTATGGTAGGGAAGCAGTTGAGGGTAGAATAACAGGCGAAATTAGTGGGTTGATCGGACAAGGCAGTGCAGAATTGATCCAAGCAATGATTATAAATTCAGCGCTTTCAGAAAGTTCACTTTTGTTTATCATTTTTGGTGTTGGAATGTTGATTTTTGGGGCAACTGGGGTTTTCTTCCAACTTCAGAAATCATTGAACGATATTTGGAGCGTCCGTTCAAAAAAGAATACTATTATAGATACTTTAAAGCGAAGAGTGGTCTCTTTCGGAATGGTACTGATTATTGGTCTGCTATTGCTCATTTCGCTTGTGTTGAGTACTGCCATCATTGCATTTAGTGATTTTATTGGGAATTATTACACCGAATTTTCTTCTCAGTTTATACAGTTAATTAATTTCGTTTTTTCACAGATTATAATCACTGCACTTTTCGCCGCTATTTTTACCATATTGCCAGATGTGAAGATAAAGTGGAAAACAAACTTTATTGGTGCTTTTATTACCTCATTGCTTTTTTTGGCAGGTAAATACTTGATTGGGTTTTATTTTGCGAAATCAGACCCAGCTTCGGTTTATGGCGCTGCAGGAAGTGTGGTTTTGGTTTTGCTTTGGGTTTACTACACGTGTCTCATTCTATTTTTTGGAGCTGAGTTTACTGTGAATTGGGCACTACTCAGAAATATTAAAATTGAGCCCAACAGCAATGCTACCCTTTCATACGAGCTTGAAATGGAAGAACTTCGTGAGTACAAACGTAAGATTGAAGAAGATAAAAAAAAAGCACAAAAACTAAAGGATAACTGATTCCCTTATAATTTCTTAACAAAGATTAGTAAAACATTAATATCAGAAAATTGATAAGCCGCCCCCAGCTTGTTATCTTCATTGAAAATTAATTGTTTAACTTAAAAGAAAAATTATGAATAAGAGAATTGCAATATTAGCCACAGACGGTTTTGAGGAATCTGAATTGAAATCACCTAAAGAGGCTATGGAAAAAGAAGGTTTTACCGTTGAAATTATTAGCGAAAAAGAAGGAAAAATAAAAGCTTGGGCAGATGGAAACTGGAGTAACGAATATACTGTTGACAAAACAATCGAAAATGCAAAAGCATCAGATTACAATGCATTAGTTATTCCGGGAGGCGTTATAAACCCAGATAAATTAAGAAGGAATAAAAACGCATTAAAATTTGTGCAACATTTCTTTGAACAAAAGAAACCGGTTGCTTCAATTTGCCACGGGCCACAAATATTAATCTCAGCAGAAGTTGTTAAAGGAAGAAAAATGACTTCTTTTAGCTCAATTAAAGACGACTTGATCAACGCAGGAGTAAACTGGGTAGATGAAGAAGTGGTTGTTGACGAAGGATTGGTAACCAGCAGAAACCCAAAAGATTTGCCTGCCTTCAATTCAAAATTGATTGAAGAAATTAAAGAAGGTAAACATAAACTTCAGCACGCTTAATAGCTGAGCAGATTTTATAGTAAAAAAGAGGCTTTCAAAAGCCTCTTTTTTTATGCAATATATATGGAATTATTCCTCTTCTCTTAATTTCTTTTTATCCGGAATTTCACTTATTGGCTCATTGAAGTCTGCGTCATCGTAATCATCTTCATCATAATTTGCCATGGTTGTTTCCAATCGGGAGCTTACTTTCACCAAATAAATACTATCATCTGTTCTTACTTCAACAGCTTCCACAGTTTCATTTTTGGCATTTTTAAAAGTGATAACATGGTCATCATCATATCCGTCGGGATACTTTTCAACTAATAGAGAAAGTATCTCGGGGGTTAACTTTCGGTAATCTACAATGATTCGCTTCATTTAATATTCAATCTTTTGGTTTGCGGTTATAAAACTATTCAAAAATTGATGACATAAAAATATTTTAAAGAAAATTTTCAGAAATTTTTATAATACTCAAAGGCCTTATATATCAGCTCATTATTAACTTCGCAATTGCATTTGTGGCGGCCAATGTCTTCCAAAAGCACAAACAATACTTTGCCATTTCTGTTTTTTTTGTCGAATACCAACAAATTTATGATAGCAGCAATATCCTTTTGGGTGAAATATTGCTTCGGAAAATATTTGAAAATACTACGTGTTATATCGTTCATTGCATCTTCCGGGAAGCCGAAAGTCTCCATTGAAATATAGGTTTCCAAAATTAAGCCCACAGCAACTGCTTCACCGTGAAGTAAACTTTTTTTATCAAAATTCTCAAGAAAATAGGATTCTATTGCGTGTCCCAAAGTGTGGCCATAATTTAAGGTTTTGCGAAGGTCCTTTTCCAAAGGATCTTTGGTTACAATCTCCTTTTTTATTTCAACCGAATCCCAAATCAACTTTTCAAATTCTAACTTCTTTGAAGCATCAGTATTTTTAACGCGTTCCCAATAATCCTTACTATGTATTAATCCGTGTTTCAACATTTCGGCAAGACCGGAAATTATGTGTTCCTGCGGCAGTGTTTTTAAAAATTCGATGTCCAGAATTACCATTTCTGGAAGATTGATAACACCAATTTGGTTTTTTTTGTGGCCAAGATCAACTCCGTTTTTACCGCCAACGGAAGCATCTACCATAGCGAGTAGGGAAGTGGGGATGTTTATAAATGAAATTCCCCGCATAAAAGTTGAAGCTACAAAACCGCCCAGATCAGTCACTACGCCACCGCCTAAATTGATGATCAAACTATTTCTGTCTGCACCTTTTTCGGAAAGTGTTTCCCAAACTTTTAGGCAAGTTTCAATATTTTTATGAGCTTCGCCTACGGGAATCGTTATAGTTTCAGGAGTAGTTTCGAAGTCGTGGTTTTTAAAAAGATATGATGAACAGTAGCGTTGGGTGTTTTCATCAGCGATTATGAATATTTTTGAGGATTTTAAATTCAATATACTTTCTGAAAATACTTTCCAAGCTATTTCATTTTTATAAACCGCGCCTTTTTCATTTCCTGCTTTTTCCATGAATTTGTTGATTTTTCTCATATATTCAGAGTTCAAATCTAACTATATTTGCACACTTTATTTTGTATTTTATGACATCAAATTCCCTTTTTGACAATACTGAGACTGCCTTTAAGCTTAAAAGCGATTCTGAACTTGAAAGAGCCTATTTTCTTTTCAAAATGATTTCGAAGGAACCATTGGTTAAAATTGGAACTGCCGTAACAAAATTTGCCCTAAATATAAATCTTCCGGTGGAAGGGATTATACGTTTCACTGTGTTTGATCATTTTTGTGGCGGTGTTAATGAAAGGGATTGCATGTCAACCGTTGATAAGCTTTTTGACGCTGGAGTTTCTTCGGTTTTGGACTTTTCAGTTGAAGGAAAGGAAGAAGACGCGCAGTTTGATGCTACGGCAAATAAGGTAATTGAGCTAACTAAATTTGCGAAAAACAAAGAAGCGATGCCCTTTTCAGTATTTAAGCCCACAGGTTTTGGGAGATTTAAAATTTGGCAAAAAATTACTGAAAAGCAACCATTGACCGAATCTGAGAAAGTTGAATGGAAGAGAATAGAAGATCGTTACGATAAGGTTTCAAAAGAAGCGCACGATAGTAATATTAGACTATTGATTGATGGTGAAGAATCTTGGATGCAAGATGCAGCCGACGAGCTTTGCGAAAAGATGATGGAAAAGTATAATACGGAACGTCCCATTGTTTTTAACACATTGCAGTGTTATAGATGGGACCGGTTGGAGTATTTGAAAAACTTGCACCAACACGCTAAAAATAAAGGGTACAAGCTAGGTTTTAAAATTGTTCGCGGGGCTTATATGGAAAAGGAAAATGAACGAGCAACTGAAAATGGCTACAAAACTCCAATCTGCGTAAGCAAAAAAGCGACTGATGACAATTTTAATGAAATAATGAAATATATAATGGATAACCTGAACGACATTGAGTTGTTTGTAGGCACACATAACGAATCCAGCACATATCTTGCAATGGACTTAATGAATGAAAAAGAGATTTCAAAAAGCGATGATCGTGTTTGGTTTGGGCAACTTTTTGGGATGAGTGATCACATTACTTTCAATCTCGGCGCTGAAGGCTATAATGTTGCAAAATACATCCCTTTTGGACCGGTAAAAGATGTGATGCCCTATTTAATTAGGCGTGCAGAGGAAAATACTTCGGTTGCCGGACAAACCAGCCGGGAGCTTACGCTTTTGAAAAAGGAGCGGGAGCGAAGGAAGTTGTAATTTTTCGGAAAATTTATTCTTTATTGACTTTTGCTTCTATAATAGTGGCTGTTTTTTCACAGTTTTCAACTGTAATCTTTAAGTTTTTTTCTGAAATAATTCCTTCAATGACATAGATTTTGCAGGAATCGAGCTCGGTATTACTTTCAGAAAATAGTACATCGCCATCTTCAAGCAAGGCTGAAACTGCGGCTGTGTCCATTTGATTTTCGCGTAGAACGGTGAGTGTTTTTTCAGAAAAAGCACGTTGTTTTAATTTGATATTTTTAAGGGTTCTAGATTCCGGGCCATAGGCGCAAGATGTTTTTTTTCCGCTGAGAATAAAAAATAAAAGGGCTATTCCTATTAAAAATCCACCTGAAAAATAGACCAATCGGTATGCTAACTTCATTAATTTGTGATTAGGGATTTTTATTCTTTGGAATAATTTTTAAAAAATCAAAAGATTGAGGTCGCTATATGGCATGTTGAACCAATCTGCAACAGCTTTATTTGTAAGAATTCCGCGGTAAAAGTACAAACCATTTTTTAAACCATTATCAAAACGGATTGCATTTTCAAGTCCGCCGCTTTCGGCTATTTCCAAAATATAGGGAGTAAAGATATTGCTTATTGAAATAGAAGCTGTTTTAGGATATCGCGCAGGAATGTTGGGCACTCCGTAATGAATTACTTCGTGTTTTATAAATGTTGGACAGTCGTGGCTAGTCATTTCTGTGGTTTCAAAGCAGCCCCCCATATCTACACACACATCAATTATTACAGCGCCTTTTTTCATATTTTGGACCATTTCCTCAGTAACAATAATGGGTGCTCTATTGTGGCCACGCACTGCACCGATAGCAACATCGCAACGCAGTAATGCTTTCATCAAATTTTTTGGTTGCATCGTTGAAGTATATAAAATGCGTCCAACGTTGGTTTGAATAGTTCTTAATTTAGTAATGGAACTGTCAAAAACTTTTACGTTTGCGCCCAACCCAAGTGCAGAACGGACTGCAAACTCACCAACTGTTCCAGCGCCAATCACCACAACTTCAATTGGAGGGACACCGCTAATATTTCCAAAAAGAAGCCCATTTCCTTTTTTTGCATTTACCATTAATTCCGCAGCAATAAGTACGGCAGCTGTTCCTGCAATTTCGCTCAGCGCCTTAACGGCAGGATAACTGTGGTCTTCATCTTTTATGAATTCAAATGCGAGAGCTGTTATTTTCTTTTTGGCGAGCGCTTCAAAATAGGATTTTTGACGTGTTTTTAATTGTAGTGCTGAAATGAGGACTGTTTTTGGTTTAATCATTTCCAGTTCCTCAAGGGTGGGGGGCTCCACTTTCAAAACCATTGGGCAGCCAAATACTTTTTTTGTATCGTTGGTCAAGTGTGCTCCAGCTTCAGAATAATCTTTATCGGAAAAACCAGCTTCATCTCCGGCGCCATTTTCAATTAAAACCTTGTGGCCGTTGTTAACAATTGCATTTACTGCGTCTGGAGTGAGGCAAATTCTTTTTTCTTGGAAATAAGCTTCTTTTGGAATTCCTATAAAAAGCTCTCCTTTTTGTCTTGATATTTCAAGAGTTTCTTCCTGTGGAAGTAATTGCGCTCTTGTGAATGGTGATTTTGGTTGTGGCATAGTTCAATCTTGCAGTTTCAATTTACGGAATAATTTTCACTTTATTGTAAAGGAAAAATTATCGAAACAAATCTTTTAATTGATGCCAAAGGGATCTTTTTTGCAGAAGTTCTTCCTCAAAAGACTTTAGGTCGTCCTGGCGCATTTGGCTGAAAAGCTTGGCGCGGATCAAATATACAAAAGGAACTAATACCATCATTATTGGAATTACATAAATGATTTCAACTTCATCAGCATTTAAATTTTGCTTTAGAATGTTAAACAATTGAAAAATATACATTGAAAGTGGTACTAAAATGATCCAGTGCCACCAATGTTTACAGGTAAAAAACCATATAAGTAATAAAATTACTGGAATAACTTTTCCGGTTAAAAACCAAGCGTAATGATATATGGAAGGATATTTTGTGGTAAATGTGAAAAAAGAAGTTTCCCAAACTTGTGTGTCGATTGGGAAACTCTCATAAGCGTAATATATAAGAGGGGAGCATGCCATTATAAAAACAATGATGCCTCCCTGTATAAGACTTTTTTTATCCGGCTGGCGGAACTGAAACCGTTCTAACGTCGATTTGTTGTGGTGTTTGTTCATCCTGGATTCCTTCTGGGGTACAAGAAGCAAAAAGTCCTGCGGAAAAAATAGCAGCTACAATAATCAATTTTAAATTTTTCATAATAAGTAAGTTTTTGTGAGGTTAATACTGGATCAAACTTACATTCAAAAAACTTAAATATAATAACTATGTTAATTGTATATTTACAGGTTATAATGCAATTAAATACTTTGAAATACACTTATAATTATATTTTAAAGTTAATTTTTTAATATTCTTATAAACGCTGTGCTTTTATTTCATTTTGCTTGCAATATTTAAAAAATTTACTTCAGTATTTTTTTGTTTTAATTGTTCTTTTTGGGTCTGGGTAATTCTATATTTTATAAGATTTCACATAAAAATAAGAAAATGTGATCCTGCATTTAAAAAGGTAAAGACTTTTGTTTAGACGCACGAATGTACGTATTTAATTTAACTTTTTTGATAGAACGACAAAATCAGAATAGATCCTTAATCTGTTGCCAGAAGTTTTTCTGTGCCCCTAATTCTTCTTCAAAGCTTTTCAGATCCTTACCAATCAACTTATTTGAAAGTTTGGCTTTTATTAGGTAAACCAGTGGTACAATAACAAGCATTATCGGAAAGAGCCACCATATTTCAACTTCATCGGTAATA
>JBBQUI010000002.1:0-37447 GCA_038212575.1 Flavobacteriales bacterium | reverse complement strand
GGTTCGTCAAAACCTGTGGTCAAAATACTCACTGAAGTTAATATTGCATCCGGTGTTTCGTGAAACCAACGTAGTATCTGTTTCCGCTGCTTTTTAGTGGCTGTATTGTCCAAATGCGCTACTGGCAAACCTTCAGATTTCAAATGATAATAAACTTGAATGGAAGTGTTTATCCCGTTGTTAAAAATCAAGGTCTTCTTTCCATTAGAATGGTTTAAATATGCCTGATACAGTTGGTCCAACATTCCCACTGCGGAATAAAGATCATCGGAAGATTTCACCGTATAATCACCATTGGAGCCAATTTCCAAAGAGGTCAAGCCCATATTATATTGAAAAACCTCAACTTGCGCCAAAAATTCATTTTCAATCAAGGATTGAATACTTTCACCAACAATCAATTCCTTGTAATTGTCCTTCATTGGAAGGTTTCTATTTGAACTGAGCGGCGTTGCAGTAACTCCGAGAATAAAGGATTTTTCGAAGAATTTGAAAAGTTTTGTAAAAGAGTTGTAATGCGCTTCATCAATAATCACTAACCCGATGCCAGAAATATCCAATTTGTTATCGTTCAGACGGTTGTTCAAGGTTTCAACCATCGCCACAAAACAACTGTATTTATCTTGGTCAGAAAGATTTGCGGTGCTGTTTACCACTTTGTTTACTACGCCAAAGCTGGTAAGCATATCTGAAGTTTGCTTGCATAGCTCCACGCGGTGGGTCATCACAAGCACTTTTTTGTTGTGGTGTCTTAAATATTGGCGAACTATTTCAGAAAAAATAACGGTTTTTCCTCCACCAGTTGGAAGTTGGTAAAGCAAATGATAATCATCTGGGGCGGTTTCAAATTTCTCAAAAATCCTGTCAATAGCCCCTTTCTGGTAGCTATACAGTTCTTTGTCTGTTTTCTTTTCTTGAATTGCGTCTTTAGCCTCGGTCATAAAATCCCCCATTTGTGAAGTTTTGCAAAACTACACCCTTTTGTAGGTTTTGGACGAATAAATGGTAGATTTATTACTAACAAATTTTATGATGTTTTATTTGAACTTAGTTCTTAAATAAAGCTGCTCCACTTTTTCACGCGCCCAAGGAGTTTTTCGAAGGAATGTTAAACTCGATTTGATGGAAGGATTGCTGTTGAAGGAATTGATTTTAATTTTTTCACCCAAAACTTCCCAACCGTAATAATCCACAAGATATTCCATAATATCAGCAAGTTTAACTCCGTGCAAAGGATTGTTGGGCTGTTGGTTATCAGTACTCATGCTTTATTATTCAAATTTTAGTCTTGGGTCGTGCAGCGTCCGCGTGCCGCCATAGCTTTAGCGGAGGAGCAAGCGGTCGTGGCTCTTTATAAAAACTACCAATCAATAGGTCTATAATCTTTCAAAAACTTCCCGCTCCAATGTTTTCCAGTATTTATACCATCAATCAACGGATCCATAACTCGTGCTGCGCCATCAACGATATCCAACGGCGGTTGAAAATCGTGCAGTTCCATTTTGCGTTTTGCAAGCTCTATAGGGTCTTCATCCGTAACCCAACCGGTGTCAACGGCATTTATATAAATTCCATCTTTGGCAAGACTTCCAGCGGCAGTGTGTGTCAACATATTGAGCGCAGCCTTTGCCATATTGGTATGCGGATGGCGGTCTTCCTTAAAAAAACGGTGGAACTTCCCTTCCATCGCGGAAACATTTATAATATGTTTTTTGCCAGTGTTTTCTTTCTTCATTATTTCGCCTAAACGATTGCATAACACAAAAGGTGCGATTGAGTTTACCAACTGAACCTCAATCATTTCAGTAGTTTCAATTTCACCAAGCCTTAAACGCCAACTATTTGTTTTCCGAAGGTCAACTTGCTGTAAATCTGCATCCAATTTCCCCTCCGGAAAAACCTCTTTTGCGCTTAAAGAATTGTCAAAACTATAGGGAATCTGCGAAAGCTTTGCAGAAGCGCGAATACCAATTCCCGGCTCGGAACCGTGCCATGTTACGGGTAGATTTTTGTTTGGGTTTTTTCCAATATCAGCTGTAAGTGTTTTTAATTCCTGCAAGCAATTCATATGGTCGTGCAACAAATCTTTCACAAACTTCGGATGCTCTTCAAATGTCATTTCTTCTCTAGCCATCAAATGCTGGTAAAAGCCTGCTGGTCTTCGCACGGTTTGAGCCGCGTTATTTATGAGAATATCGAGGTTTTCATATTTCTGCTCAATATAATTGCAGAAAATTTCCACGCTCGGAATATGCCGAAGATCCAAACCGTGAATCTTCAAACGGTCTGCCCATTGATAAAAATCTTCTTCCTGTGCAAAGCGATAGGCTGAATCTGCTGGAAATCTGGTGGTAGCTACAACAGTAGCGCCTGCACGGAGTAGCATTAATGAAATATGATAACCAATTTTTAATCGGGAACCCGTCATAACCGCAACTTGCCCAGTTAATTCTGTAGTTTGAAAACGCTTTGCATAATTAAAATCGCCACACTCGGTACACATCGTATCGTAAAAATGATGCAGTTTTGTGTAAAGGGTTTTACAAACGTAGCAATTACGTGGGGTTTCGAGTTCCAGTTCTTTTTTAGATGAAAGTTCCGATGTTTGAAGCAATTTTGGAGCTACAAACACTACGTTCTCACGAGCGCTTCTTATTCCGGTTTCTTTTCGCGCGGTTCTATCTTTATTGGCCTGTTTGCGTTTTTCGGCTTTCTTTGCGTCCTTTTTTCTTCGTGAGAATTCATCGCGATCGGGCCGTGAAAGTTGGCCAGAAGCTTTAATCAAAGCAGTACGTTGTTCTTTCGGAATTTCGAATATCTGATCGGTATTATTGTTTAAATACTCAAGAATGGCGATACATTTCGCTATTTCTTCAGCGTTAATTTCTTTGTTGGACTCAATGCCAGCAGTCTTGTTCAAATCTTCCATTTCTTCCTTTCGGGAAGTTTCCATTTCAGAAACCCGTAGTGACATAAATTAATTTTCGGCAAATATAGTCACAGTTTGAATGCGCAAAAACATTTTGTTTCAAATACTAAAACAAGTTGGTCTATTGACTAACCAATTCCTTTTGAACATTGGCCGGAACAGGTTGATAGGACGAAAACTTAGATTTGAAAGTTGCCCTTCCCTGCGTCAACGATCGCAAATCTGTTGAAAAACCGTAAAGTTCGGCTTCGGGGGTCAAACATTTTAAAACTTGGTAGTTATTGTTACTTTCTATTCCTTGAATCATAGAACGTCGCGCCTGCAAATCGGTCATTACATTACCAACCATTTCCTCGGGAACTTTTACGGTAAGCTCCAAAACGGGTTCTAAAAGTTTGGGATTTGCATTTAAAAAAGCTTCTTTAAATGCGTGCGCACCAGCAATTTTAAAGGAAATATCATTGGAATCTACCGAGTGCATTTTGCCATCATAAACCATTACGCGCACATCTCGAATATAGGAACGCACCAAAGGTCCTTCTTCCATTACTTCCAAAACACCTTTCATTATTGAAGGCAAATAGCGTTGGTCTATCACTCCGCCAACAATGCAGTTGTAGAAAACCAATTTTCCGCCCCATGAAAGATTGACCTCTTCCTTTCCACGAATGTTGAAACCATGCGGTTCCTCCATATTTTCATACCACGGCTCAATTTTTAAATGCACTTCGGCAAACTGGCCTGAACCACCGGATTGTTTTTTATGTCTATAGTTTGAAGTTGATGACCGTTGAATGGTTTCACGGAAAGCTATTTTGGGTTTTTCAAACCTAGCTTCCACGCCGTAAATATTGTTCAAAGTCCAATCAATAGTGGCAAGGTGCAAATCGCCTTGACAGGAAAGAATAAGTTGTTTGGCTTCTTTTGAAAATGAAATTTCCACAGTTGGGTCTTGGCTGTGGATTTTCTTTAAGCACTCGCTGAGCTTTTCTTCATCTTTTGTGTTCACCGCAAATACTGCCTTTCTGATTCGCGGTTGCGGATATTTAATAGGTTTTATGGCAATAACATTCTTTGGTGATGCTAATGTATCATTGGTTTCAGTGTATTTAAGTTTTAATGTGGCACCAATATCGCCAACTGTCAATTTGGTGACGGGCTGCCTTTCTTTCCCATCCATAATGAAAAGTTGGTTTATCACTTCGGTTTCGCCGTTTTTTGAATTTGTTAGTTTATCATTCAGTCGTACTTCCCCGCTCATTACTTTAAAGAAAGTTATCTGTCCCAAATTGGGTTGATAAACTGTTTTAAAAACGAATAACGCGGTTGGGTTTTCCTTGGCTGCTTTTACTTCTTTCCCATCCACGCTTTGTTCCAGATTTAAATCGGCAGCAGCTGGTGCAACGTTGTCTATAAAGCCCATTAGTCTGCCAGTGCCCATATCGTTTAAAGCAGAAACACAAAACACAGGAAAAAGCTCGTGGTTCAACATTCCAGCTTTAATGCCAGCGCGCATTTCGTCTTCGTTCAAAGTTCCTTTATCAAAAAAAAGCTCCATCAATGTTTCATCATTTTCTGCAGCTTTTTCTATTAATTCATTATTTAGTTCGTTGGCCAATTCCTTTTGATCATCGGGAATTTCCAACTTTTCGGGCTTTCCTCCCTCTGAGGAAAATTTGTACATTTTCATCTTCAGCACATCTATAATACACTGTTTACCGTCCACAACCAATGGATATTGAATTTTCACTGCATTATTGCCCACCAAATTTTTTATGCTTTTAAAACTTTCATCAAACTTTGCATTAATGTGATCTATTTGGTTTATAACAAACAGTGTAGGCTTATGATACTTATCTATGTAATTCCAAATAATTTCGGTGCCCACTTCTACGCCCTGTTGCGCGTTCAAAACGGTAACAATGCTATCTGCAACGCGGATGGAGGAAATGATTTCACCAATAAAATCATCTAATCCGGGTGTATCGATAATATTGATTTTGTAATTACGCCATTCTGTGTGCAATGGCGTGGCGAAGATGGAGTTGCCTCTCTCGTGCTCAACGTCGTGATAGTCTGAAACCGTGTTTTTATTTTCAACGCTTCCGCGACGGTTTATGAGGCCTGCTTCAAAAAGCATCGTTTCGGCAAGGGTAGTCTTACCACTGTTGTGGGCGCCCACGAAGACTACATTTTTGATGTGCTTGTCGTCATATATTTTCATCTGTCTTTATGTTTTGGTTTATACTTTTTTCAGATGCAATTCGCCAAACGATTTTGGGGAGTTTGGACTTGCTTATTTACTGTGAATCATATATTTAAATATTGCTTTTTTGATTCTTAAATTTACGAAATTAATTCAATAAAATTTTCAGATTTGCACTTTTCGTTTCAGATTTCAAAGTAATGAAATAAAGCCCCGATGCTAGTTTCAATCCCGTTTTGTTTGTTCCGTTCCAAGAGATTTTTTGTTTCCCGGAAACGGTTTCATTCAGCAAGGTGTTAAGTTTTCTGCCTTGAATGTCAAATACATCTATGGTTACTTTTTCAGAATTTTTTATAGTGAACTCCAAGTTTGTTTGTTCCGTAAAAGGATTGGGATAACCAACAAATTGAAGCGTATTGCTGTTTGCTATTTCTTCCAAATTCAAAATACCGTCAGGAGAAATCCGAGTGTAATAAACATCTTCCCCACCGTTAAGTGTATTTGCCCAAGAAAGGTGTGCAAAATCATTATCGCTTACCATATGAAAATAGTCACCCATTTTGTTCTGTTGTGGATAACCAACGGAAGGATCAAAAGGTTCTGAAATCACGCTGTTCTCGGACCAAGTTTCGCCTTCGTCTTCCGAAAAAGAATAATACAAGACAGAATCAATTCCGTTGGTAGCATCACGAGTGTCAAGCCAAACCACGTCAATCCTTCCGTTGGGTGCCACAGACATGGTGCCAAACCATTGATATGCATTATCGCCCACATCTGTATTTATTCTAACAGGAGGTTGAAACGTGTTTCCACCGTCGGTACTTTTTGCGAACATAACATCACCTGGATCGTTGTTTGAAAATCGAGATACTGAAGCGCATACATACACATTTCCCCGACCTGGACCATCGGAAACGTCAACATCTACCCAAGCCTGGCCCATCAATCCTTCGGGATTTATAGGCTGACCATAGTTAAGATCGCCATCTAAATTTACAGGAATCACACTATCCCAAGTAACATTCAATGAAGGATCCTTTGCTGTTGAAGATTTTACCAATACAATACCTGAATTAGCTGTTCCTGTTATATATAAAGTTCCATCGGCATCTACCGCCAAAGTTCCCCAAAAAGGGTCGTTATCTACAAAGATGCAGTCATCAAAAGTATTGCTGCCATCTGTAGAACGGGTAAAGGCGCCGGTGCAAGTAGTAAAAAAAGAGTTCCAATAGGAATAATTATTTGCTTCCCCAATGCCATTTGTTCGGTCAAGACGCATCCATTGTTTGTCGCCGCCTTTTGCAGGAACTGGTGCACCCCAATCTTGGCCACCATCGGTTATTTTGAATACGGAACAAAAGTAATCTGGATCGTTGGTTAAGGAATTGTAATAGAAATTTCCGTCCGCATCAAAATCCAAAACAGGATCTGAACGGAAAACGCCGGGCTCCAAAACTTCTTGGAATATCCAAGTTAATCCACCATCCAATGAATAGCCATTTCCCGCTTGACGGAAATTGCTGTTCACGGAATCAAACTGCCTCCAACCTATCACTATTCGATTAGGATTTGTGGGATCGACAGCTATGGAGGTTTCATTACCGGCGTCGCCAATTATATTTTGACCGTTTTCATCTACATTTACCTGTCTTGTGAAATAATTTGGGGCCGTTATATTATAGGCCGGACTTCGTTGCATTGAAGCTCGCGAAATGGGGATATAAGGATCATCCTGCACTTCGTGATGGCTTTCGCGCAAAGCCTCTTTTGAAATTTTTTGAGCAGAAGTTATGTAGCTTAGCAATAAAAACGTCAAGGGTAGAATAAAAGAAATAAATTCAAATTTTTGCGGAGTAAATCTCATTTTTAAAATAATTTAGGGAAGCGTTTTAAAAATACAATAATTTGATTAGAAATAATGTGCAAGAAGATAATTAAATAACTAAGCCATTTTTCGATAAAAAATTGGGAATACTTTTTAAAACTCTAATCTTTAGTATTAAATAAATATTAAAGTCCATTCAGAATTATTTAAAAAATAATGAAAGCCGTATCTTCACCTAAACTTAAAAAAAACAACATGAACAATAAAGGAAAAGGATTATTGGCACTGCTTGGAGTAGCAGCTGGCGCATTTGCATTTTGGAAATATAAAAACATGTCGCCCCAAGAAAAGCAAAATCTTAAAGATAAAGCCAACGAAACTGGCAGAAAAATAAAAGAAAAAGCTGGAGAAGTTGAAGACACTATCTCTAACAAATATGAGCAACTTAAAAATGCTGCTAATAGAGAAGCAAACGATCTTAAAAAAGAAGCGAACGATATGGCTAATTAATATTTAATTTGGCTTAAAAAAAAGTCCCGCACTTGCGGGACTTTTTTTTGTTTATACTCTTGATAATTAGATTTTAGTAACTTTCACGGCGTTCATTCCGCGCTGCCCTTTTTCGAGTTCGAAGGAAACGTTGTCGTTTTCTGTGATTTCATCAATGATTCCACTAACGTGGGTAAAATATTTTTCGCTGTTCTCATTATCCACTATAAAGCCGAAACCTTTAGAAGAATCATAAAAAGAAACCTTACCTTTTCTAACGGGATCAAATGCCTCACGGTCGCCTTCTTCCTTTTTAGGAATTCCCAATACAATATCTTCTGCATCAACTTCTACTCTCATTGAGGGATCTGGCGGAGTGTCTACCAAATTTCCATTATAATCTACGTATACAAAATCAATGCCCGGTGTTTTTTCAGATTTTCGGGTTTCTTTCTTCTTTTGTTTATCCTCCCGCTTTTTAAGCTTTGCTTTTTCCTTTTCTTTCTTGCTGTATGTTTGTTGCGACTTTGCCATTTGTTTTTTGAATAAAAAAAGCCATCCACGGTAGGTAGATGACTTTAGAATGAGTTATATGTTAATAATTGTTTTATTGGTGTACCTAGCTTGATTTTAATTATTGATCATCTGAGTTCGTCAAAGATACAGTAAAATAAATATTTAAAATCATAAAAAGGGTTAAAAGGTTACACATTATAGGTTAAATTAATTTTTATATTTTCCAAAATAGCATTTAGGCTTTTTTTTAGATTCAAAATAAAGAACACCTCCCGAAGAAGGTTTTCCAAGCACAACTATTATAGGGGAATTATTTAGTCCTGCTTTATAAATTTCAGTGCTGCGGAATTCATGCAATATCTTAAACCTGTAGGTTCAGGGCCATCATTAAAAACATGACCCAAATGCAGTCCTGTTGATTTTTCAACAATTTCATCTCGGGTCATTCCAAGACTATTGTCTTTTACCCAAACCACGGCATCATCATTAATTGGTTTTGTAAATGAAGGCCACCCCGTTCCAGATTCAAATTTATCTTCACTGCTGAACAAGGGTTCGCCAGTTGCAGCACTCACGTAAATTCCTTTTTCGTGGTTATCGTTGTAGGCATTGTTAAAAGGAGTTTCCGTTCCTTTTTTTACCATTATTTGGTATTGTTCCGCAGTGAGTTCCTTTTCCCATTCGGCGTCAGATTTTGCCTTCGGAAATTGCGTATCTATAACCATTTCCTTTGATGCATCCATTGATTCCTCTGTAGTGTTCAATGCTTTATCAGCATCTTTTTTTTCATTATTTTGGCAAGAAACCTGTGAAAGACTTACCAATAATCCGAAAGAAATGGTAATCGTTTTTAATAAATAACTTTTCATATCTATGTTTTTGTTGATTTAAAATAAATTTATTGCTGGTTAAAAAATATATACGCTAGCTCAGTCGGTATGGTTTGTATATGCTTTCTTAAAAGATTCACAAAGTTATATACCTAAATTTTAGTTGTGAAGTGACAAAATATATATCCCTATTTTTCGGTGTTTTAAAAATATTAGCATTTTACCTAAATATTTTTTGAATTCCCATTGAAATATATATCTTCGGAAACCATAAAACTATTCTTCAATGCTAATAAAATTACTCTTCTCACTTTTTGTTATAACAAGCTGTACTCCCCTATTTTCACAGGAAAAACCAATTGAAATTATTGAAGAAGCAAAAGCCAACCGGTTGTTTCTCTACGCACTGAACAAAAATGAACAGGATTTGGACGTGATGATTACAGTAGAAGGAACCAACTTTCGCCAAAGTCAAAGTAAACCACGAATGATTCGCGTTCCGGCAGCATCGAAGGTATTGCTCACAAATTTGTTTGTTGAGAGAGGAAAAAGAGCAAATTATACTTATAAATTGGAAGTAAACGACAGCCTTTCCCGGCGTGCGCTACCCAGGGAATCTGAACCTATCAAAATAGAGCCCAAAAAGAAAGTGATTGTATATATTCCTGAAAATTGCATTACTTGTGACAGCCTTGTTTCCAATCTTGACAAAAGCCGATATTTATATTCTACCTATCGCTTTTCTGAAAAACCTGAATTGAAAAGTCAACTTGCTCCAACATTTATCAATTCTACGGTAAAAATAGATTCTGTAACCACTCCTATCATTAGCTTGGGTGGAGTACTTCACGTGAAAATTGAAGATTACGACCAGTTACTGGAAGAGTTAAACAAATAATTTTTTTCAAAAAATATTCCTAAAAACTTTCTTCTTTAATTTCTTATCATACATCAATGTGAGGGTTCATTCCGAACCCTAATTTTGTTCCATAAATAAAAATACAGATATGGACAACACAAAAGCAACTTGGAATATTGATGCTACGCATTCAGAAATCAGTTTTAAAGTAAAACACATGATGATCTCTACCGTAACGGGTAGTTTTGAAAAATTTGATGGAAAAGTAGAAACTTCTAGTGATAACTTCAATAATGCAGATTTTATATTTTCTGCAGAAATCGATTCAGTAAACACAAATAATAAAGATCGTGACAATCATTTAAAAAGTGATGAATTCTTCGGTGCAGAAAAGAATCCGAAATTAACCTTCAAATCAAAATCTTTTGACGGCGAAAAAATGGTTGGGGACTTAACAATAAAAGGTATTACCAAAGAAATAACATTGGACACCGAATACAACGGAACTGCTGTTGACCCTTACGGCCAGACAAAAGCTGGTTTTGAATTTGAGGGCCAATTAAACCGAAAAGATTTTGACCTTAATTGGAACGCCATTACAGAAGCAGGAAATGTTGTGGTAAGTGATAAAGTAAAACTGATTGCTTCGTTACAGTTTATAAAACAATAATTTTTCAAAATTTTACTGTCCCCCTTTTAAGAATCGAGAGCTTCGTTTATTACAAATGACGTTCTCGATTTGGTTTTTATAAACCTGTTCGCTTCTCGCTAATTCCTGTTCGCTAAAAGCAGTTCTTATCATTCATCAATGCAAAACAATGTTTTACGATGTAAATTTACATTGTAAACAAAAATAATTAACAATGAAAACACGACAAATAGAACGCGTATTGACACCTCCCAGACCACATATGGTTGGTGATGGTTTTAGGGTACACCAATATATTCCTTCCGGAATGGAGGAAGGTTTTGAACGGATGGATCCATTTATAATGATGGATTACAATAGTAAGTTTTACTTCTCTCCCACAGAGCAGCCACGTGGCGTGGGCGTGCATCCGCACAGAGGTTTTGAAACCGTTACCATTGCCTATAAAGGAAGTGTAGCCCACCACGACAGCGCCGGCAACAGCGGCGTGATTGGTGAAGGCGATGTGCAATGGATGACGGCTGCTTCGGGAATTCTTCACAAAGAATATCACGAAGAAAATTTCAGCAAAGCTGGCGGGTATTTTCAAATGGTGCAATTGTGGGTGAATCTTCCCGCGAAGGACAAAATGAGCGCCCCAAAATATCAAGGAATAACAAACGCTGAAATGAAAAAAGTGGAACTTCCCGATAATGCAGGAGTAGTTGAAGTTATTGCAGGTGATTATAAAGGTGAAAAAGGACCCGCTTTTACATTTACACCAGTTCATATGTTGAATGTTAAATTGAACAAAGGCGGAAAAGCCACTTTCAGTTTTCCCGAAAACTACAATACCGCGATTTTGGTGGTTGAAGGAAACATAAAAGTGAATAATAACGAAGAAATCAAAACGGATAGTCTTGGCTTGTTAGCCAATGATGGCGAAATATTTATCGTTGAAGCATTGGATGATGCTGTAGTATTAATTTTAAGTGGAGAACCCATAAACGAACCAATTGCAGCACAAGGTCCATTTGTAATGAATACAAGAGCCGAAATTATTAAAGCCATAAGCGATTTCAATATGGGCAAATTTGGATATTTGGAATAGAAACCAAATATTTTCTGTTTGAACATTTCAACTCGGTTTAAAATTTTTGTGCGCCAACTCTTTCCTAACGCGGCTAAGGCTTTCTGGGGTAATTCCTAAATAGGAAGCTATCATCCATTGTGGAACACGTAATAATAAATCGGGGTACATTTCAATAAAACTGAGATACCTTTTTTCAGCTGTGGCGCCTAGCAATAGATTGATGCGCTTTTGCATTTGCCGAATGTGGTTGTGCAAAAGCTTATCATTATATCGGCCAAATATTTGGCTCACTTCCGCAGCAAGGCACATAAAATCTTCTCCAATAAAAACAACATCAGTATCTTCAATGGCTTCAATGTAACTTTCTGATGGATCGTTAAAATAAACGCTGCTTCTGTCAACTATAAACCAGTTTTCAGGAGCAAACTGTATAACGTGCTCTTTTCCGTCCTCATCAAGCATATAGGATCGCAACAGGCCTTTTTCCACAAAAAAAGAGTGTTTGCATATATCTCCCTTTTTTAAAAGAATACTTCCTTTTTCATAACGCATCCTCTTTAGCGGAAACGACAGTTGATTGGCCTCTGATTCTGGCAAACCAACTGTTACCATCAAATAGGATGTGAAATCTTTTGGGGTTATATGACTTTCGGGCTTTATAATTTATAAATCATTGAAAGCTTTAAAATTACCATTAATCTTCTATTTTTTTAAGAGTTAAATTATTAATTGATTTTTTTCATTTCTGTAATGTTTATAATTGAATATTTTAAATTCTTTAACATGTAAATGATTGTTTTTCCGATTAAGAGTATTTTAATTCCGATTAAATGTAAAATTTAACGATAATAATTAGCCAATCATCAAGTTAGTGTTTAAGTTTGTATTCCAAAATCTGTATGAAATGACCTACAACATATATTCTTTTATAGGGTTATTTTTGATATGCGCTTTGTGTAAAGTTCATTCTCAAGTCGGTATAAATACAACTTCTCCGCGCAAAGCGTTAGAAGTTGCTGGGAGTATGAAAATTTCTGATTCCATTGAAATTAGTCAAATCAATGCGCTCAAAGACATAGATACTTCTACATTTCTAATTCAAGATAATCAACAATATGTAAAAACACTGGATGTAAGTAATCCTATTGGTGAGGCTTTGGGGTATATCCAGGTATATTTAATTGAAAACCCAAACCTAGATTGGGTACTGGATTTTGACACCAAAGTAAACGCTTACGAATATGTATTAAATACCATTTCTGCCCATTTTAATCGAGAACTAGTTATGAATACAAGTGATGGGCGCAATTCCAGCATACCCTATACTTCGGCTTTTATAAAAAATGGAACTTGGCATATTATTGCTGATTATCCTTCTGCCGCTAATAAAGATCCATCCGAAATTGGTACTTGGACAATAACCACTCTCATTTATTCAAAAGATCTTTCCAAACAATTTGGAACCGTAAACATACCAATGAACAATGGTTCTAACGGAAGTGCAAGTGCTCCCATTATAAACTGAACGATATGAAGAAAATTACATTTCTACTGCTTTTTATTATAAACATTGGCTTTGCCCAAGTAGGAGTTGGTACACTAAACCCACAAGCCGAATTAGATATTAATGGGTCCCTGCTAGTGCAACAAGAATTTATGACTGGGCCTTTACCCACGGTAAAAATAACTGATGAAAACTTTAAATTATTAACACGCCTTACAAATTCATCTCCCGTTGGAGAAATTACGGTACTGAACGTGGATTCACTTACCGTTGCACCCATTAATGTGGTTAATTATAAATTCGACAACATACATTTAGATAACCTTACCGATGTAGATTTACAATATGATGCCAATAAATATATTGTTGGCGTAGCAAATTTTAGACATGTTGGCGATGCGGTAAAGAAAGCACCCACGGCTTCCACCACCTCAATAGGAGCGTTTGTTATTAGGACTTTTATACAAAATGGAACTTGGCATTTAGAGATAAGAAACAGATTTCTAGATATTACTTATGGTACCGAAGGAATACAATATTACGTAACTTTTATTATTTATGATAAATCCTATTTCAGAAATATGCCTGTAATAACAACAAACCTAAATGGATCACATATAGGTGAAGCCTCCTCAATACCTAATTTATAATTAAAACTGATGTTTAAAATTAACAGCTTTCATTTAATTTTTTTTCTACTCAACAGTGTCTTTATAATGGCACAAGTAGGAATTAACAATCCAAACCCAACTGCTACGCTGGACGTAACGGGAAGCGTGTTATTGGGAAAGAAGTTGTATTTGGAAAATCCCGGACAGTATCCCGAAATTAGAGGGTCTAAATTATTGATTAAAAAAACAGATGAACAAGTGGTTGAATATGATATTGACCAAAGTAAGTATGGCCCTATAAACCATGTTCAGTTCGTTTTTAGAAACACCAATACTATTGGGCTCCAAAATTATGATACCAAAATTTCAGCAAATGATTATTTGGTCACCCTACAAGGGTTTTATTTTTTAGTAACCGAAACAAACAGTACCAACATTACAATACTTAGCAATATTGCCGAAGATAATATTGAAGGATATCAAATCTATGCTTATATAGATAATTCTACCCAAACGTGGCATATCAAAGGGTTTGTAAATGATAGCACATTTAGAAATGATGCAGATGTGGATACGGCAATCGATCTTTATATAAATTTGATCATTTTCAGAAATGGTTTTATTGCTAAACCCTTGGAAGATGTAAATGTAAATATGAATAATCAAGAAACCAAAACAGTTCCAGCTCCCACTGGCTTTTAAATTTTTAATCTTCTCAATCAAATCATTTCTTCATTTGCTTGAATTGTTCTAACAATTCATATTAAATGTTTTTCAAAATAGAATTAGGAAATTCTAATAAACCATTTTATTGTGGCACTTTTTTTGTTTTCTGAAAAGAGAATACTAAAACCATTTTAATTATGAGAAATTCCAGTATGCCCTCCGTAAACGCCGGCAGCATGGCCGACATCGCCTTTTTACTTTTAATGAAAAGGGTGCAATCATGGCTAACGAAGTGCTTACCAATATTGAAGAATTAAAAAATGCGTTAAAAAATTTCATCGATAATAATGCCGATAAATCTTGTTTATACTGCAATGGTGGAGAACATGCAACGGCTTCAGACAATCCCCAAAAGGCTTCAATTTCTTTATCAATCCATCGTGAAGCACCGTATCAAAATTTCATTTCTATTCAGGATGAAATTGCAAAGGCATATTTTGAACTTCGGGAAAAATATGTTTTCGAGGTTTTAAAAACCAATACAAAAGAAATTACTGAAAATGAATTGAAAAAAATGCAGGAAGCATATCCTTTCAGGATTATTGAATCGGCTTTGTGATTTTTTTTTATAATATAATTGTTCTTTTAAAGTGAACTATTTAAGTATTACTTTTAAGAAAATTAATACTTTCTAGAAATAACAAAATGAACTGGATATTCGAAAATTTCAAACCAGCACTCGATAGCTTGACGCCACAAGTTCGCAATAAAGCCATAGAAATAGCCCACCAGTTGATGGAACAGGGAGGCATTTCAGAAGAAAAAGCCATTCAGCAAGCAATTGTGAGAGCTGAGGAATGGTTTTATAATTCGGAAGGCTAAATTTTCACTTTCCTTATAAAGCAATAAAGCCTGAGCGAAGACAGTTGCTGAAAAAAGTCTTTACATTCAAATATTTAATTATGACGAAACAAAGCAAAAAGCAATTAACCCCAAAAGAAACCGAAGAGTTTTTCATCACTTTAAAAACGCGTTATGAAAAAAATATGAACCGACACCAAGTAATAGAATGGCCGAAAGTGCAAGCAAAGCTGGAAGCCAATCCGCATAAACTTTGGTCGCTTTACCAAATGGAAGAAACCTACGGCGAACCGGACGTTGTGGGTTATGACAACACAACTAAAGAGTACATTTTTTATGATTGTTCCGCAGAAAGTCCGAAAGGCCGAAGAAGCTTTTGTTATGATCCTGAAGCATTGAAAGCAAGAAAAGAAAACAAACCAAAAAACAGCGCAGTGGGGATGGCAGCCGAAATAGGAATCGAGCTTTTAAGCGAAAGACAGTACCGTGAATTACAGCAACTCGGAAAATTCGACACCAAAACTTCCAGTTGGTTGAAAACTCCTGCCGATATCAGAAAACTGGGCGGTGCTATTTTTGGTGATTTTCGATTTAATACTGTATTTTTCTATCACAACGGGGTAGAATCTTACTATGCAGGAAGAGGTTTCCGAGGTGAGTTACGGGTTTAGTGATTTTGGATACAAATCACGAGTCAACGAATCAACGAATCCCGAATTAACGAATCCCGAATCAACGAATCCCGAATTAACGAATCACAAAGCTATTCCCGCTCGTGTTCTTCCAAATCCTTCCGCAAATCAAGATTTCGCAGTTTTGGAAAAAAGAATCCCGTGCCCAGCACAGTAAGTATTGTCATCCCGCCACCGAAAACAACAGCGGTTACAGTTCCCATTAATTTTGCGGTAACCCCACTCTCGAAAGCCCCCAATTCGTTGGAAGAACCAACGAACATAGAATTCACGGAAGCCACGCGGCCACGCATTGCATCTGGGGTTCGAAGCTGTAAAATTGTGGAGCGGATAACCATAGAAATGCCATCTGTAGCACCGCTTAAGAAAAGTGCTATCACAGAAACCCAAAACCATGTGGAAACCCCAAAAACTATAATACAGATACCAAAACCAAAGATAGCGGCAAGTAGTTTCATGCCCGCATTCTTATTAAGTGGAAAATGTGCAGAAGTAAACATAATCAGCAATGCACCCACTGCGGGAGCAGCTCGTAGTATTCCAAAACCTTCCGGACCCACTTTAAGAATGTCCTGTGCGTAAATGGGAAGCAGAGCCACCGCTCCGCCAAACAGCACTGCAAACATATCTAAAGTAAGCGCACCCAAAATTACCCTCGTCTTCATTACGAATTTAATGCCTTCTTTTAAACTTTTCATAATAGGTTCTCCAATATTTGGATTTAAAATAGGTTTCTTCGGAATTTGCAATAACAGTAACAGAGCCATCAATGAAAAAGCAAAAACAAAACACATGGACCAATGTACCCCAATCCAATGAATAAAGAAACCTCCCGCTGCAGGACCAACTACAGATCCCATTTGCCAGGCAGAGCTACTCCAAGTAGCTGCATTTGGATACACTTTTTTAGGAACCAATAAAGAGAACAGAGAAAAAATAGTTGGCCCCAAAAATGCACGAACCAATCCGCCAAGAAAAACCAAGAAATAAACAGAATACAATATTGTGTTTGTGGAAAGGTCGCCTACCACCCTCGGCCAAGTAATCAGAAAAAGACCAAGGCTAACAACCGAAAAACCAAAAATACATTTAACCAAAAGTCCACGCTTCTCACGTTGGTCCACTATATGTCCCGCAAACAAAGCCATAGATACAGCAGGAATAACTTCCATCAAACCAATAATTCCTAAGGAAAGTGGATTTTTTGTAATGCTATAAACTTCCCATTCAATCACTACAAACTGCATGCTCCACGCAAACACCATTGCAAAACGAACCAATAGAAAAATATTAAACTCCCGAAATCGTAATGCAGCGTAGGGATCGTTTTTATTCATTGAAAAGAAGTTGCAATTTTAGAATGAAAGATTTTACTTCCTAAGCAAACTGCTTCGGTGTACCAAAAGTACTACAGCAAACTGAATATGGCAATGGCATACAGATAAAACCTTACAAAACGAAGCAAACCAAACAATAAATAGTTCCTAAATTTATAATGAATAGTACCTGCAGCCATACTCGTTATGGAATATGGAATGGGCAACAATGCTCCAACTACAATAAGGAAACCACCCCACTTGCGTATTTGTTTAAGGTGTTTTTTCATCTTTCCTTCCATATAAGCATAGACTCTTGGGATGGTAAAAATCCATTTTCCGATGAAGTAGGAAATAATTCCGCCGATATATGATAAAGTAGCTAAGAGAGACAAGTAAAGTATAGGCTCTGGCATCTTATCGCTCCAAGCGATGAATATTTCGGGTGGCACCAATCCCAAAAGGGATTCTGATGCAAGAAAAACCACTAAAATATTTATAGGCGCATAAGTTTCGGTAATATATGTAAATAGGTTACTGAAATCAACCACATAAAGATCCAACACAATTAAGGCAACAATAACCAAAACTATTGGAATAATAGCTTTTTTAAGACTTTGCCCCACAAAGGAATAGAACCCAGTGTATTTATAATACAAATGAGCACGCTTCAACTTATTGGTTTCTGTTTTTTTTAATGTGTTCATTTTCAATAATTTTTTTTATTTTAAGGGTACAAATATAGAATGATAAGCAGGACATTCTAGATAAGGTTAAGTTAAAAATATATGTGTCTTTTTTATGAAAAGATTTTTTTTATGAAAATTTACCGCCCTGTTTTAAGTTGTTTACTTCAACCATGACTTTAGATAATTTGATTTTCCAGAGAAGAATACCCTACTGTCGAGTCCAAAAATTATACAATATTTTCGGCCAACTGTTAAATCGCACTGTTAAAATGATTTAGGGTTTATTTCTTTCAACAATTTTACTTTAGATTTGCCCCATAACAGATCGGTATGAATAAACCCAACCTTCCAATAGTCATATTGGCTTTTCTCTATTGTATTAATTCAAGTCTGCATGCACAGGTGGGAATCAATACCACCGATCCGCGGAAAACCTTAGAGGTTGCGGGCGACGTGCAAATTTCAGACTCCATAGACATCACGGTTGTTCACCCTCTGTCTGATGGCGACACAAGTACTTTTTTGATCCAAAATGATATAAATCAGGTTAAAACTTTGGACGTGAGCAATCCCACGGGCGCTGCCTTGGGGTATGTTCAAAAATATATAATTACTAATGCCGAAAGTGATTGGGTGCTTAATTTTGATACGGGTATTAATACTTCAGACTATGTAGTGATTGCAATTTCATCTTTTTATGACAAGGAATTGATACTTAATGCCTCTCCCGGTGCTGAAGATAATGCAAGTCTGCCTTATACCGCCACCTTTGAACAGAACGATACGTGGCGCATTATTGCGGACTTTCCCATGGCCGCAAACCAAGACCCACTAGCAATAGGGACTTGGACCATAATAACCCTTATTTATTCTAGAGATCTTTCAAAACAGTTCGGTACGGTAACAGTTCCCATGAACGACTCAACTACGGGAAGTGCCGTAAATCCTATAATCGATTAGTAAAATATGAGAAAAACATTTGTCATCTTGATTTTATTACTTTTAACAAGCCTTACACAAGCCCAAGTGGGTATAGGCACCACAAACCCCCAGGCAGATCTACACGTGGCCGGCGATATGCTGGTGCAAGAAGGTTTTATGGTGGGAACACTAAATAGCGTTAGCCCAACGGATGAGGATTTCAAATTGGTAACCCGAAACACGAACTCCGTCCCAGTTGGCGAAATTACCGTCTTGAACGTGGACTCCCTTACTGTTGCGCCGGTAAATAACATAGATTATCACTTTACAAATATAAGTTTGGACAATTTAAACGATGTGGATCTACAATATAGCACCAATAAATATATTGTGGCCATTGCAAATTTTCGATATGTTGGGGATCCTGTAAAAAAGGTAATCGTAGGTGGCCCAAAATCCATTGGCAATTTTGTGCTCAGAACCTTTGAAAGTGATGGCACTTGGCATCTGGAAATAAGAAACCGAACGCTTGACCTTAATGCCTCAGATACCCTTGAGTATTATGTAACTCTTGTTGTTTACGATAAATCTTATTTTAGAAATCTTCCCTCCATTACTACTGACCTGGGGGGCCAACATAGCGGCACGGCCTCGTCAATTCCTGTATTATATTAAAGAAAATACCAATGAAAAATTATTGCATTCTGTTTTTAGCCGTAGTTGTTTTTAATGTAAGTTGGGGACAGGTAGGCATTAACACAGCCACGCCCCAAGCTACTTTGGATGTTGTGGGAAATGTAAAGTTGGACAACAATCTATTTCTTGAAAATCCTGGCGATGTTACCGAAATACGAGATTCAAAATTATTGATACGGACAACCCAGAACCAAATCAATCAGTACGACATAGACATCAGTAAATATGGTCCCATTAATTATGTGCGATTTGTATTTAGCCAACTTTCCACCAATGGATTGCAGGATTATGATACCAAAATTTCTACGGAAAATTATATTGTAAGTGTACAAGGTTATAACTATATTAAGTTTATGGGAAACACCAATGTTTTAACCCACAGCAATAGTGATGACAACAATATTGAAGGGCATCAAATCTATGCCTATAAAAATCTAACTACCCAAACGTGGTTTCTTAGGGCTTTTATAAATAATGCAACATTTAGGGCAGAAAACGCTAACCGATCCGATTTTGTAGATTCTCCAATAGACATGTTCCTGAACGTAATAATTTACCGAAAAGGTTTTATTACCAAAGAGCAAGAGCCCATTACCGTAGATATGGGAAATGCGGAAACCATGATTGCTCCTTTGCCACCCGGGTTTTAGAAACTCTTTTTGTTCTCTTTATTTAAAAAACGGATTTTTCTCTTTAAATTTTGCTACAGCTGAGTTCCAAATTGTTATTTATTAGCACTTTCGAACTTTGTAATTATTAAATATATGTTAAATATGTATTATGTATTGCATAGTACTGTAACATATTTGAAATTCTTGCGTCTTTTAAGTATAACCCAATAAATCAAATTATAATGAGAACTTTAGACAGCAATTACTTAACAGAAAAAATGAAAACTTCAAGAGCATATTCCTGGAATATGAAAAGAAGATTTCGCTAAAAAATTAAACAGAAAACAATTAAAACTTAAAATCATGAGAACATTGGCCAGCAACGAAAGACAACACAGACCACAAAATTCCAAAGCTTATAATTGGAATATGAAAAGGCGTTTTAAATAACGACCACTACTGAAAAACCAAAAGCAATTAACTATGAAAACTTTACGAAACATTCAAAAGAGAATTAAATGCGGATCGCAAAAACAGCACACCTTGAGCTACCTAAACGGAAATCATCATCTGTTTGAAGATCCCACAATCAGAAAAACATGCAGATACGTGTATTGAAACATATAAAATCGAAAAATGACTAAAGCTGGATTTAAGAAATTTAATCCAGCTTTTTTATTTCTTAGGATTGGGATTATATTTACGAACAGGTTTGGGTTTATCTTGAACTTTAATCACCTTCTTTTCAGGCATCGGCCCCCTCAAATGTATCACCAAACCATTTAAGAAATTACGAAGAAACTGGTCGCCACATTCCATGTATTTTTCATGGTTTTCATTTCTAAAAATAGCACCCAACTCACTTTTAGTTACCGCAAAATCAACTAGTGAACATATCTTCACAATATCCTCATCGCGTAGTTTGTGAGCCACGCGTAGTTTTTTCATTATATCATTATTGGTTAAAGCCATAATTAGTTTTTAAAATGAAATATTCTGTATGCGAAGGTATCAATTTAAGCCATAATCCTTAAATACCTGTTATTTTTTATTTAATGTGTGTTAAATAGGGTTTGCATTTTCTTCATTTCAAATACCTTTAAAATAAAAATATGAAAACTTCAGAAAAGAATACTTCAAACAAAAAGACTAAAGATGAAAAGCTTCTTTACAACCCAAATGTAACAGAACGCGATAAGGATATTCTTTCCCAAAAAAACATTCACGGCGATGGTGGTGACGATCAGCAACTTCGGGACCGTACCGAAAAAGTAGATTTTGAGGGAAAAGATTTAGACGTTCCCGGTCGCAAACAGGCAAAAAAATCCAATGGAAATGGTCTTCGTGACGAAGAAAACAAACTTTTCAGTCAAGGTGGTGAAGAAAATGAAAGTTTAGAGCAGGACAAGCCGCTGTAAAGATTATTGAATTTTAAATCATTTACCGGTTGGCACCATATAAACTGGAACCTTTGTATGCTCTAAAACGCTGGAAGCAACTGTGCCCAAAAATATTTTTTCTAGCGTTCCGTGACTGTGGGTTCCCATGACAATCAAATCGGCTTTCCATTCTTCGGAGTATTCCAAAATCTTTTTGGCGGTATCGCCTTCTGCCAAATGGGTAGAAATATTATTTCCCTTTAAATGTTTCTTGGTTTTTTCAAGATAATCTTGGGCCACTTTCACAAATTCTTCCTGAATCCTATAATCAACAGGAAATGCATATCCTTCGTAACCCATAAAAGGTTCATATTGCATTCCGTAGTATTGCACTTCCGAAAGCACGTGAAACAAACAAATTTCAGCGTTCATCAGTTTTGCAAGTTCGTAACCCATATTCACAACTTTTTCAGAATCCGGATTGTAGTCGAGGGTAATCAATACTTTTTTCATGGTTATTTTTTTTTGGTTCAAAATGCGTTATATGCTTCTTTTAGAAATTTTCCCACAGGAATTGTAGGGTAAATTTCTTCGTAACATTTTATTTCGGTTTCCACTTGCTTAAAGATATAACTTCTATTCAAATCTGAAACGGTTTTACTGCCAGCAGCTGCAAAAAGTTCCAAAAATTCCTTTACCGTTTCCCCCTTGATAATTTTTACCGCGTTTCCATTTGTCTTCCACCACCAAACCCCTCATCAGGTTTGGATTGTTTTTGGTTACGCCCATATTTGGATTACACCAGCATTTTTTAGAATTTGGAGAATTTGTTCGGAAACATTAATAAAAATGTGATTTTATATAAATTTACAGACCTTCTTAGAAAATTTGAATAATATGAAGTTTTTTTCTGTTTTATTAAGGGAAATTTAACGCAACAGAAAAATTACGGTTAGAACAACCAATTTTAGTAACCACAGTAATAATGCGCTAATCATTTTCTTCAATTTTAAAAAACTCATTGACAGGCTTATCAAAAAGTGCTGAAAGTTTAAGTGCCAAAAGTGTGGAAGGTACATACCGATTGGTTTCAATTGAATTGATGGTCTGCCGTGAAACTCCAATTTTCTGTGCGAGTTCATCTTGCGTTAGATTGAGAATTGCACGTTCAACTTTTAAAGTATTTTTCATCTGTATAAAATATTGAGAAATAGGAAGATGGAATGCCCAATTAATTCAAGTTTGTTTGGCTTGGACATTGTTATTGGGCATTTCATTGATTCCTTCTTTTTAGGAACCAAAAAGCCGTCAAATAAACAATCAACAAAAACCAAAGAATCTGAAAATCGCCCAAATCTTCATAGTTTGCATTTTGTGGTTTTACAATCAAAAAAACCAAATAGTTTATCAATGGCTGTATCAATACATAGACCACTCCTATAATAAAGGCAAATGAAAATGCCTTGCTTCGAAGGTTTTCCACGAGTTCGTCTTCAATTTTTTCTTTGGAAATGGTTATAATCAATAACCCAACGAGTATGATGTTTTTTAGAATTGTTTTGAAAATAGCATGATTCACATCTACGAACCGGTTCAATAAAAGTAATCCCAATGAAAGAAAAAAAAGACCCCACCCTATTTTTTTCCAATGATTGGGCAACTTAAAATTTACCAGCCTGTGGATTCTGCGTTCTTCTGAATCACAAATCTTATTCTTGTTCATAATATAAAGTTTAAATAATTAATATAAGTTACCTTAACAATAAGACAAATATACTATTTATTTTGTAAAACAAACTTTACGTCTAAATTTATTTTTATATTGAAGTTGAATTTTAAAAATAATTTACTGTTTTACAAGAATGGCTGTGGCTTTGTTGCCGGTGAGAAGATTCCATTCATAAGAAGCCAACAGATTGCCGATTTCGTCATAAATATTAAGCTGGGCGGTGTTTGGACCGGAAGAACCTTGATTTAGTGCTTCAAAATCTATTTTGTTGAATCCTGCTTGCAACGGTAGATCGAACCCCCTAAAACTGCCTTCCAATCTGGCTTGGGGAATAGCAATATCTCCGTTCACATATATTCGTATCATATCGCCATCAACAAATTCGTGGTCGCGGTACATAAATGTTGCAGTTTTGGCAGTGGTTTTAAAATCACCCAAATATTGGTCTTTTCCATATTCTGGCTTTTCTTCTTTATCTTTTGTGAAGTATTTTGGGGCTTTGTTGGTACCAGTATAATCCAGCAAACCATCACCGTTTTGCATGTCTATCTGTTTTTCCTTTTCCTTTCCCAAATCAGAATTATTGGGGGTGTTTGGATTCTTGTTGTTTGATAGTGTTGGAGCTTTAATTGCTGGAATCTCAAACCCCGTTGGGCTATCCATATTAGATTGCGGGGCATCAAACTGTACGGAATTATTCGGCAAATCAATTTGTGCAAAAATAGTTGCGGGCAGAACGCCAATACCAATTAATAAAAATCTCTTCAACATAAATTGTAACTTTCGAACATTCGTAACAACAATTGCACCAAAAATAGTGTAAAAAGCATAATCAATTGTTGTTAATTTTGAGATGTCCGTTATTTTTTCTTTTTCATTTTTTCCCTCCAAATAAAAAAGAATAAAACAACACACAATGGCAAAACAATGTAAATAATAATATCTGCTGGATTGGCTAAATCAATGGGTTTTTCACTTGGCTTGGGAACCTCAGTTGGTTTTTGTGAATAACTTGTAGCTATTATAAGCGTAAATATTACAAAAAGGATGTTTTTTAAAAATTTCATTTTTATTTTTTTTGAAATTAGGTAAAAAAGTTTGAACTATCAAATTTTAACAACTTCTGTTAAGAATTTGGAAATTAAAACAAAATGTATTACTATGCCGTGTTATTATTAAAAATAAAAAGAATATATGAGACAACTTAAGATCACGAAGCAAGTAACCAACCGAGAAACCAAATCTTTAAACAGTTATCTACAGGATGTTAGCAAAATAGATTTGATAACGGCCGAAGAAGAAGTGGAGTTGGCACAGCGTATTCGTGAAGGAGATCAAGCTGCTTTAAATAAATTAAGCAGGGCAAATCTACGATTTGTGATTTCCGTGGCAAAACAATATCAAAACCAAGGGCTTAGCCTTCCTGACCTTATTAATGAAGGAAACGTTGGTTTGGTAAAAGCCGCAAAAAGATTTGATGAAACCCGAGGGTTTAAATTTATTTCTTATGCCGTTTGGTGGATACGTCAAGCTATTTTGCAAGCTATTGCAGAGCAGTCGCGTGTTGTAAGGCTTCCATTAAATAAAATTGGCGATATAAACAAAATTAAGAAAGCTTCCATCCATTTGGAACAAAAATTTGAAAGAATTCCTACTGCTGCTGAAATAGCTCAAGAGCTTGATTTTAGTGAAGCCAAAGTAAAAAGTTCTTTAAAAAACTCAACGCGAAGTCTTTCTATGGATGCTCCGTTTCAAGAAGGTGAGAATGACAACAATCTTTATGATGTTCTCAGTTCTGGAGAAAGTCCAAACCCTGACAAAAATTTGTTGCACGAATCACTTAGAATTGAAATAAATCGTGCGCTCGATACTTTAGCACCTCGCGAAGCGGATGTGGTAAAATTGAATTTTGGACTCTGCGGACAACCGCCAATGACCCTTCAGGAAATAGGTGATACTTTTGATTTGAGCCGCGAACGTGTACGCCAGATTCGTGAAAAAGCGATTCGCAGGCTGCGCCAAACTTCAAAAAGCCACATATTGAAAAAATATCTAGGCTAGACAAAAAAGTTAAAAATATTGGTGCTTCCAATATTTTATGAATTTCTTAGGAACGGGTTTTATTTCTGCGGTTATCTTTATAAGATCAACCATCCATCCAAATGACCACAGAAATAATACTCGTTTTTTCTATTCTGTTCGTTACCATTATCCTATTTGCTTTGGAAATCTTTTCCGTAGATAAAATAGCGATGTTGGTAATTGCTTCCTTGGCCTTAACAGGTTTGGTGAATCCTGAAGAAGCAATTTCAGGGTTTTCGAACACCGCAACAATCACGGTTCTTTCTTTAATGATTATTGCATTGGCGCTGGAAGATAATGGCGTAATAGCTTCGCTGGCACGCTTTCTGAAAAATCTTCATATTCTACCCCTCTTCCTTTTGCTGCCTATCTTTATGTTTATTACGGGCGGTATTTCAGCATTTATAAATACTACTGCGGTTGTGATTGTGTTTATAAAAATCATTGCAGAATTGGCCAAACAATTTAATGTTTCCCAATCCAAACTGTTGCTCCCCATTTCTTTTGCAGGTATACTAGGTGGAAGTTGCACGCTGATGGGAACGTCCACAAACCTGATTGTAAATTCAGTGGCGCGCGATTTGGGCGCGGAAAAATTCAGTTTTTTTGAATTTTCGTTCTTCGGTGTAATTTTCTTAGCTGTTGGGATTGTTGTTGTAACGATTGCTTCAAGATGGCTTCCTAAGGATTCCAAAGAAAATTTGCAGGATGCCTATGAATTGGACAATTACGTAACTACGGTAGTAATAAATAAAGATTCTAAGTTGATCAATAAAAATATTGAAGACACTTTCCTTTTTAGCAATCCTGAAATATCCATCTTAAAGCTCACACGGAACAAACAAATAACCAATGCGCCCGGAAGGTATATTACGTTAAAAGCAAATGACAAGTTGTTACTTATGTGCGACTTGGAGAATCTAGCCAAACTAAACGAAGCTGAAGGTTTAAGCGTTCATAAAACCCAAGAAAAACCCAAGAAAAAGGCAAAAGAAGAGCAAGAAGAGGAAAGCGAGAACACAAAAAAGCAGAACGTTTTAGGGTTTGTGGAATTGCTGATTCTGCCCGGTTCTCTTTTAATTGGTAAAACACTAAAACAACTGAGAAAACAAACTTTTCAAAGTGCGTTGCCAATCGCCATAAAAAAAAGAAGAAACATTCGGAACACCAAAGAGCGCCTGGTTAGAAAGAATATTGAACAAATAACCCTAAAACCAGGAGATAGATTGTTGGTTGAAGTTCCTAAAAACGAAATTAGCCAACTTTACGAAATGGAAAACATAGCAATACTTATGGAGCATAAAACCAAACCATCAGTAAATATCAGAAAAAGAACTTTGTCCTACGTTATATTGCTTTTGGTTATTGGCTTGGCAGCAAGCGGAATATTAACTATTTTGATAAGCGCCATAACTGGAGTGTGTTTGCTGCTACTTACTCGCTGTCTGGAATTGAACGACGTATATCACCGTGTTAACTGGCAAGTGATTTTTCTACTTGCTGGGATGATTCCGCTTGGCATCGCAATGAACAATACGGGCGCGGATAAGTGGATTTCAGACCATTTGCTCAGCATCCTGAGCGGACAATCAAACCTTATAGTAATTGGGCTCATCTTTTTAATAACGATGCTTATGAGCAGCGTGGTGAGCAACAATGCCACGGCAATTATAATGACCCCTATTGCGATAGCAGTTGCAATAGGTCTAGATTTATCTATGAAACCTTTTATACTTTCGGTTCTGTTCGGAGCCAATTTTAGTTTTTTCACCCCTATGGGCTATCAAACAAACACTTTAATTTATGGGATGGGTTTTTATAAGTTCAAACATTTTCTTATAATTGGGGGCATTCTATCCTTTATTCTTTGGGTTTTGGGTACTTTTATGCTTTCCACTCTTTTATAAATAAAAAATAATATGTCAATAAAATTTTCAGTAAACGATTCAATTTCAAATTTGTGGAATAAACTTGACGGTTGGTTGGATGCCATCATATTAAAACTTCCTAATTTTGCTGTCGCAATTTTAGTGATGGTGATTTTTTATTTTATTGCCAAAGGCCTCAAAAGGCTTTCCTATAAAGTACTTTTCCGAAAGATTACACAAGAATCCATAAAACAGATGGTTTCCAAATTAGTTTACGCGTTTGTTATTCTAATTGGTTTCTTTATTGCATTGGGGGTTTTGCAGTTGGACAAAGTGTTAACTTCTGTACTGGCCGGCGCAGGTGTTGTTGGTTTGGCAATTGGTCTGGCATTGCAGGGAACGCTCAGTAATACTTTTTCTGGACTTATGCTTTCCTTTTTACCAAAAGTTCGCATCGGCGATTTTATAGAGACCCAAGACAATAGTGGTTATGTGGACGAAATAAATTTAAGGCATGTCACAATTCTTAGAACAGACAATGAATATGTTATTATTCCCAATAAAGTATTCATTGAAAACCCTTTTACTAATTATTCCTTATCGCATCGTTCTCGGGTGGATGTTAGCTGTGGTGTGGGCTATGAAAGCGATCTGCAAAAAGTGGAAGATTTGGTGGTAAAAGCTCTTTCTAAAAATTTTGAACAAAAGCAAAATGAAGAAGTGGAATTCTTTTTTACTGAATTTGGAGATAGTTCCATCAATTTTGTTACCCGTTTTTGGATTGAAAGCACCAAACCCAAACAAAAATTGGAAGCGCAGCACAAAGCCATAAAACTAATCAAGAAAAACTTCAACGAAGCTGGCATCAACATTCCTTTCCCTATCCGCACGTTGGATTTTGGAAAAAATAAATTGAGGATGGAGCCTCGAGAAGAACCTTCTAAAGATCCCGAAAAACCTACAAACGATAAAAGTTCCGCTGATAATAAAAAAGAAATTGACAATTAATTAATCAACCTTAAACTTTATACTTATGCAAAAATTGCTCAGAATATTACTCGCCGGTTGGGGCGCCAAGAAAATTGGCGGTGGAAAATGCGGCTGTATCGGTACCATTGTTGTTTTCATTATTCTCTATTGGTTATTGGGCTACGTTTTTAAGTTATTCTGACAAACTTCTTTTAACAAAACAATAGCATCCGTTAACTAACTTTTTGGTGAGCTATGCGGTTATATTTGCATAACAAACCTTTAAAACTTAAGTATTATGAAAAAAGCTATTGCACTAACCATGCTGGCGGGAGCTCTAATTGCTACCTCCTGTGTTTCAAAAAAGAAGTATGTAGAATTGGAAAATCAATACAACGATACCCGCTCTACACTTTCTAAAACCCAGCTTGAAAAAGAAGAAATTGAAGCCAAATACGCCAAGATTGAAGAGCGCGTTGCCAGCTACAATTCAAAGATCCAATCGTTAACTGATAGTAACAACAGTCGCCTACAGGAAATTGAAGGCGTTGTAGTTTCAGAAAACGACAAAGAGAAAATGAGGAAAGCCCTCGCCAATGTAGATCCCCAAGAATTGGCACAGGCAAAAACCCTTAAAGATTCTATGAATCTTATTGTTTCCCATAATCTTAAAAAGAACTTAGACAACACATTGGTTGCCGAAGGTGAAGAAGATGACATCAAGATTGATATTAATGAAACTGTGGTAATGATTACAATTTCTGATAAGTTATTATTTAATTCAGGAAGTGCTAGAGTAAACACAAAAGCAAATCCGCTTTTAGAGCGACTTGCCAAAGTAATCAACAGCGAACCTGCACTGGAAGTAATGGTTGAAGGCCACACAGATAGCCAAACCGTGAAGCCAGGTGCTTACATTAAAGATAATTGGGAGTTAAGTGTAGACCGTTCCACAGCCGTTATCCGCAAATTGCAGGACGACTACGGTGTAGATCCAGCAAAATTGATTGCCGCTGGACGTAGCAGTTTTCACCCACTAACAGAAAATGAAACCAAGGAAGATCGCGCAACAAACAGAAGAACGCGCATTGTAATCTTGCCAAACCTTGATAAATTCTTGGCTCTACTTTCTGCCAACTAAAAAAGAAAGAAAATAATTATGGTAAAGGTGGTTCATCACAAAGATGAACCACCTTTTTTTAATTACTTATGTGAAATTTTATTTACTTAGAAGGAGGCATTGTGGGCCGCACTTCTATCTTGCTTGGCAGCGTGCGCGGATCCATCTTCAGCAAATCAACTACTAGTTTTCCAATATCTTCTTTCTGTATTTTCCAAGCATCTTTAGAATCGGGTTCGTTGCCTGCAAAATGCGTTGAAACCGAGCCGGGCATAATCGTGCTCACTTTTATGCCGTGATCGCGAAGATCCAGCATTGCAGCCTGCGTGAAACCTGTAAGTCCAAATTTACTGGCATTGTAAGCACTTCCGCCTTTAAAGAAATTGGTTCCCGCCAAACTGGAGATGCTTATAAAATATCCTTTATTTTTCTTCAACTGATCAATGCTGGCTTTAAGAGAATAAAACGGTCCCGAAAGATTTGTGTCTATTGTTTCCTTCCATTCTTCAATACTAATGTCTTCCACAGAACCAAAATGTCCCAAACCGGCATTTGCAATTACAATATCAACGCCACCAAATTTTTCAACAGCGCTTTTTATTGCCTTTTGTTGGCTTTCATAACTACGCACATCTGCTTCCAAACCTATTGCCTGTGCCCTATCGTTTCCGTTGGAGTTTAGCTTTTTCGCCGCTTCTTCCGCAGTTGCTTTTGTTCTTCCGGTTATGGCAACATTAATTCCTTCTTTCAGCAAAGCTTCGGCAATTCCGTAACCTATTCCTTTTGTACCGCCTGTAACCAGTGCGGATTTTTTTCCTAAATCATTCATAGTTTTTCGTTTTCCCCAAAGTTACAAATAGCGAAAGCGAATGTTATTAAATTCTGCTTAAATTTGAAAAATGAAATTGCTACCCATTCTCCTTTTCACCTTTTTATTCTTCAGTTTTTCTTCCGAAGAAAATTCTCAGGAACCACTTGTAAATATCGAGGATCTTTCAACGGAGTTCAGCTATCAAATACGCTATGCAACCCCATACAATTTTATTGGTGAAACACTTTACGACTGTCCGATTTGTTTACTCCGGCCCGAAGTTGCAGCAGCATTGTTGGAAGCAAACCAATATTTCTGCGAAAAAGGGTACCGCATAAAAATCTATGATTGTTACCGCCCACTGGATGTTCAAAAAAAGATGTGGGCAAAAGTGCCACGGCCAACTTATGTGGGCAATCCGTACGGCAATGGCTCAATTCATAACAAAGGTGCGGCGGTAGATATTACGTTGGAAACCTTGGAGGGTTGTTATATTGAAATGGGTAGCGATTACGACCATTTCGGAAGGGAAGCTCATATTGACAATTATAATTTTTCAAAAGAAATTTTAGCCAACAGAAAGCTGCTTTTTGAAGGCATGAGGAAATTCGGATTCAGTACCATCCGCACGGAATGGTGGCATTTCAGCTTCCAAAAAAACTGGAGCTACAAAACTTTGAACATTCCCCTACCCTGCGATTGATTTAGTATTTCATTAATACACTTTCCATTTGCTTCATTGTAACTTTATAAAAAACGAAATTATTATGAAGAACAAAACAGTAATCGTAACCGGAGCAGGTTCCGGTCTTGGAAGGGCTATCGCCCATAAATTTGCAAAAAATGGTGCAAACGTGGTTGTAAGTGATATTGACGAAGATGCAGGGAAAAAAGTAGTGAAAGAAATAACCGATAAAAAAGGTTCGGCTTTCTTTATTAAAGTAGACACTTCAAAAGCGAAGGAATGTGAGCAATTGGTAAAACAAACCATCGAAAAATTTGGTAGTTTGCACTATGCCGTAAACAACGCCGGTATTGGGGGTGAAATGGCAAAGACCGCTGATTATCCATTGGACAGTTGGGAAAAAGTAATCGGTATTAATTTAAGTGGTGTATTCTACGGAACACGATATCAAGTTCCTGAAATCATCAAAGCAGGCGGTGGCGCCATTGTAAACATGGCCTCCATTTTGGGAAGTGTGGGAACGCCCAATTCCGTTGCGTATGTTGCCGCAAAGCACGGTGTGGTTGGGCTCACAAAAACTGCAGCGCTTGAATATGCCAAAGATAATGTTAGAATAAATTCAGTGGGGCCTGGTTATATCAAAACCCCACTACTCGACCAAATTGATGAAGAACAGAAAAAGCAATTAGTGCAACTGCATCCTATTGGGCGTTTGGGAGAACCTGTCGAGGTAGCAAATCTTGTTTATTGGTTGTGCAGTGATGAAGCTAGTTTCGTTACAGGTTCCTATTATACTGTTGACGGTGGTTATACCGCACAGTAAAAAAACATTTTATTTTAGCTGCTTCTTTATGGTTTTTAACAAACCGCAATGAAGCAGTTTTATTTTTTATCTTCTTTAGGAAATTCTGGGCTATTTCTGAATTTAATTGGAATGGCATCTTCAGTTCCATAAATTTTAAGCTCTTTAATATCTGCAGGAAGATTGAACCCTTTCTTGAAAAGCTCCTCTTTAACTTGCCTAATAACCATCCCACGGAGCACGCGAGAAGCACGACGATAATCAAAAGTATCTACCCAAAAATAAACCTTTAAGTTTACTGTGCTTGCAGCGAGTTCATCTTCAATAACGAAGTTTTCATGAAATTCGTCCCTTACAATTTCATTATTGCCGTCCAAAATTTCCTGTATCACTTTTTTGGCAGCTCCAATATCATCTTCATAACCAATTCCAACAGTAAAATCTACTCTGTAAAAACCATCTGCAGTATAGTTTTCAACAGGTTTTGTAAGCACATCGCTATTGGGAATGTAAATGTCACGCCCATCAAAAGTTTTTATATGTGAATACCGAAAACTCAATTCTTTCACTTTTCCAAAGATATCGTCAATTTTTATGGTATCATTAATATTAAAAGGTCTGTTGAAAGCGAGAATGATTCCCGCCAAAAAGTTCTTCCCGATATCCTGAAAAGCAAATCCCAAAATTATAGCGCCACCGCCAACTGCTGTTAAAAGCCCTGTGGCAATGCCATCCAATCCCGCCACTCGCAAGGCAAGCATAATAGCAATTATGATGAGTATTATTTTTACAGCTTGCGCCAAAAAACGTGACATTAAAGGATCTGCTGATTTTTTCTGAAATTGCTTTTTATAAAAATTGGTCAATAACTGCGCGAGCAAAACACCTAAAATTATCACCAATATTGCCAACGCAACACGGGGAAGTACTTTCAGAAATTCTTCGTAATAAACTTCCAGTGAATTTTGGATGGTTTCCGTAGGCGATTGTAACAGTGCAAACATATTTTTTCTTTTAAAGATACTCATTCTTCCCAAAAGAATTCTTCGTATAAATTAATCTTAAAGTTTAGCCGGACAATTTGCAAAATGTATCTTTGCGAAAAATTAAAAGCAATGGAACTCTCAGTTAAAACATTCCGATTGATCAGCACGTTGGAGGCTATTTCTTTTCTCGTACTTTTAGGTATTGCTATGCCTTTAAAATATATTTGGCATATGCCGCAAATGGTTCAAGTTGTTGGGATGGCACACGGGGTTTTGTTTGTGCTTTACGTTGGCGGCGCTATCTATATGTTCAAAAAACTGAAATGGTCCATTAAAGATTTATTCATTGTTGTTATGTGCTCCGTGTTACCTTTTGGTCCTTTTTATGTAGAACGTAAATATCTATAATGAATACAGAAACACTACAGAAATACAGTTGTTTACTTCAGGAATACCTTGTTGGCGAGGGAATGGTGCTGGAATGGGCTATTTTCATTAATGTGGTCGTAAACTGTATTATCGTTTTTATCGGTGTTTTTATTCTTGATATCGTTTTTAGAAAATTCATTATCGAAGCTTTTAAGGCTTTTAGCAACAAAACCAAAACCACTTTTGACGACTATCTTGTGAAAAGCAATTTTCCGAAATTTGTTGCCCATATTTTGCCTTTAATCATTTTGTGGCACTTGATTCCAATAATTTTTATTGAATCCCTTTTTATGATAAATCTTTTGCTGATTGCAGTAAAAGTTTTTTCAGTAATACTTTCTGTCTATATTTTCAGAAGTATTCTTCGCACCACACGCAATTTTCTTGAAGAAAGTGAGAATTACCGCGATAAGCCAATGGAAAGCTACGTGCAGGTGATGATGATTTTTGCCTGGGGAATTGGAATCTTCTGGATAGTACAGCTTTTAACGGGTTTTTCGGTTGTAAGCTTGACAACCCTTGGAGCTGCTTCTGCCGTAATTCTATTAATTTTTAAAGATACCATTCTCGGCTTTGTGGCGAGTATTCAAGTTTCTGTGAACGATATTGTGCGCATCGGCGATTGGATTACATTCAGCAAATTTGGCGCCGATGGTTACGTTACTGAAATAAATCTCGCAACGGTTCGTGTACAGAATTTCGACAATACATTTACAACCATTCCCACTTACAGTTTAATTGCAGATTCCTTCCAAAACTGGCGCGGAATGCAGGAAAGCGACGGAAGAAGAATAAAGCGTTCCATTTTTATAAAACAATCTTCTATCCGTTTTCTTTCTGAAGAAGACATTGAAAGATTAAAGAAAATTCAGTTGATCAGGCCTTATTTGGAGCATCGCCAAAAAGATGTGGACAAATTCAACAGAAAAAACGAAATTAATAAAGAATTGTTGATAAACGGAAGAAACCAAACAAATTTAGGAGTTTTCCGCTATTACGCCGATGCACTTTTAAATGAAAATTCTGCCATCAATAAAGATCTATTTTTAATGGTGCGCCACTTGGCACCTACCGATAAAGGAATTCCGATAGAAATATTCTGCTATAGCAAGGATAAAAATTGGGTGAATTACGAACATATTCAGGCAGATATTTTTGACCATTTGTTGGCCGCTGTTCCCTATTTCAATCTCGAAATTTTTGAATTGCCCACGGGTAAGGATATTTCGCAATTGAAAATAGAATAGTATTGATTGAATAATTAAAGTATCTTTCATTTGTAAAACTTCTATGAATCACTTATGAAATTGAAAACCTTCCTATATATATTCGGAATTATTGCCGTAACGCTTACCATTTTTCCTTTTATCGCGGTAGATTACTGGTGGATACGTATTTTTGATTTCCCCCACGTTCAGCTCACAATATTGACTTTTGTGGCACTTCTTACCTTTTTTATGCGGTTTGATATAAAATGGCTGAACGATTATCTTTTCGTTGGAATTTTGGGGGCTTGTTTCATAGTCCAATTAGCAAAAATATATCCCTACACAGGGCTGGCTGCAGTTGAAGTTGCTAACAGCCAAAACGTAGTCAACAACAGAACAATTTCCCTGTATGCCGCAAACGTACTGCAGACAAACAAGGAACGGGAAAAACTTTTAAAGGATTTTACCAATAAAAACCCGGACGTACTTCTCTTGGTGGAAACAGATAAAGACTGGATGGACTTTATTACGGCACATTTGCCTGCCGAATACGCTTATAAAGCCGAAATCCCACTAAACAATACTTATGGAATGCTTTTATATTCAAAGTTTAAACTGCTAAATCCGGAAGTAAAATTTTTGGTCGATAAAGAAATCCCGTCAATCCATTCCAAGGTATTGCTTCCATCGGGAGATACAATTCAATTGTACACCATTCACCCCACTCCCCCAATGCCGCAACATAACCCGCTATCAACTGACCGAGATTCTGAAATGATGAAAATTGCCACCCTTAGCCGAAAATCAAAATATCCGGTGATAGTATTGGGCGACTTCAATGATGTTGCCTGGGCAAACACAACCTCTCTTTTTCAGAATGTTGGTGAACTGTTGGATATGCGGAAAGGAAGGGGAATTTATAACACCTACAATGCCAAAAGCTTTTTGATGCGGTGGCCATTGGACCATATTTTTGTTTCGGCGGAATTTCGGGTTATCTCTCTGAAATTGGGGGAAGATATTAACTCCGACCACTTCCCCACTTTTGCAGAGCTAAGTTTTGAACCTGAAAAAGCAGCGGAACAGGAACCTCCAAAACCCAATGAAAACCAATTGAAGCGCGCTCGCGAACAAGCTGAAAGGGTATCCTTATAATAGATTTTTTGTAGGTACTTTTTTAAAATAAAGTATTGGGTTTATCCATTTCGGGAATATGAAGTTTTGTGCCAAATCTTTCATTTGCATTTTTAATAAAATGTGCCGAAAGCAGCGGCGAGGCCTTTTCAAGATTTTGGTGTACAAAAAAATAAATATTCTGTAAACCGTCGTCAATCCAAGTTTCCAAACGGTCAATCCATTCATCGAGTCGTGTGTAATCACTTTCGTGATTTGCACCGTTATAGCGAATAAAAGCAGTGGGCGTTGTTAGCCGCATATGAAGTAAATCACGCCTCCCGGCGGAATCTACAATGGCGTTTGTAATGTTGTATTTCTCAAGGATTTTATAAAGATCTTCGGCAACTTCTTCATTATTGAACCAATCTGTATGTCGAAATTCAATAGCAGGTTTTATATCTTTTGGAAGCATTTTGAAGAAAGGCTCCAACCGGTCAATATTTTTAGGGCCGAAATTATCCGGCAATTGCACAAACGGCATTTCCAATTTTTCCTTCAAATTTGAGGAATTCAATATGTATTCATTTAAAGTATCCTCACAATCCTGAAGCCTTTTCCAATGCGAAATTCCCTGAAAAAACTTCGGAAAAAACCTGAAATCTTCGGGTGTCTTTTCATACCAACCCGCAAAAACATCGGCTGAAAAAATTCTGTAAAATGTTGCGTTCAATTCAATGCTGTTGAATTGTGTTGAATAATATACCAACTCATCTTTTGTGCCTTTTGGATAAAATCCTTTTAAATCGGCTTTGTTCCATTTTGCGCAACCCACGTAAAGATTGGGTTTTTTTGTTCTCTTCTGTTTTGAAAGAATTTCCTTTGTTCCCGGATGATCCGGCGGAAGGGTAAAATCTATATTTTCCGGGTCGTCAACTTTTCCGAATTTCATGATTTTTAATTACATTCAATATTTGACAAAAAATTTACCGCATCACCATTTTCTACATAAAGTAATAAAAAATATTTTTTTGTCATTCCTTGAAAAGGATTTGCAAAATTGGTTTCCATTCCCTCAATTAATTTGGGACAATCACCAAAATATTCTTTTACTTTTTCAATTGCTTTTTGAGAAACTTTTTTCGTTTCAGAATGCGGAATTCTTTCTTCAATAAGATTTTTATCATTATCAAAAATATAGAAAAACTCGCTGTCTTGTGCAGTATAATTGCCTAATATATATTTTTTGCTCTTGGCAATTATTCTATGTACTCGCAGACCCATACCAGCCTTGCTATGCGGAAGCGTCATAAATATAATTTGTCCGTTACCTACGTTGACCTCAGAATATTCAGTGTTTTGTATTTTTTCAACACCACCTTCGGCATCAAAGTAATAAAAGAAATTGTCATTAAAACCCATCGGGCCAAAAACTCCAGCAGCTAATCCTCTAATAGCCTTGCTTTCATTAGAATTTGAGCCGTCATAAATTATTAATTTGTCCCCAGAATTTTTTAAAATTTGGCCAATTTCGGTTTGCGAATAAAAAGAATATGATAAACATAATGCAAAAAGAAGTACTGTATTTTTCATAAATAATAAGTTTTCATGTGCAATATAGCTTTTTTATATAATCAGATTAAGTTTTTTTTTAAAATATTATATACCTGTTTCCATCCATATTTTGGATTTCCATTTCCATTTTTCCTTTCAAATTTCAATAAAGTTTCCGGTGCTTCGCAAGCAAATTTTGAATTGATTGCCGATGATTTTTCAAAAGAGAAGAAACGCTATGCAGAAATAATGGAAAAGGAAGGAAAGAAATTCAATTCATTCTTGGAAAAAAACAATATCCCAAAACCTGAACTTCAAAGTAAAGAGGAATTTTTGAAAAAAGGATAAGTCAATTTTTTAAACCACGAATACACGAATATTTTTTTATTATTCGTGTATTCGTGGATTTTTATTTACTCGTTGATAAATACCGTTTTCCGATTTACAAATTCTCTGATTCCGTGTTTGCTCAACTCTCGCCCGTAGCCACTTTGCTTGATTCCGCCAAAGGGCAATCGAGGATCACTTTTTACCAATTCATTTATAAATACCGCGCCTTCGTCAAATTGGAAAGCAAGTTTTTCAGCTTCAGCAATATTTTTTGTGAAAATGGACACGCCCAATCCAAATTTTGAATTGTTTGAAAGCGCAACAGCCTCTTCCACTGTTTTAAAAGTTGTTACAGAAAGTGCAGGGCCAAAAGTTTCTTCTTTAAAAACAGTCATGTTTTTGGTAACATTTGTGAGTATTGTTGGTTCAAAATAGGCGCC
>JBBQUI010000001.1:0-43056 GCA_038212575.1 Flavobacteriales bacterium | reverse complement strand
CCAGCTCCGGTAAGAGGCTTGCCAGAACGAAGCTCATCACCCATTTGTTTGATGAGGGCTTCCATGTCCAAATTAATTTCTGTACTTTTCATATGTCTAATTTATTAAATTATAAATTGACACACTTAATTGAATAGACTCTGCAGCATCAATAGAAACAAATAATCCAACAATCCAACAATCTAAGAATCCAATAATCTAACAATCCAATAATCTAACAATCCAATAATCTAAGAATCTAACAATCCAATAATCTAAATGCGCGTTTTAATCCAAAGAGTAAAAAAAGCATCCGTAACCATTGAAGGAAATATTTTTTCTGAAATAAATCAGGGACTGCTAATTTTATTGGGAATTGAAGCCGAGGATACTCAAGAAGACTTCAAATGGTTAGCTGGAAAAATTGCCCGTTTGCGGATTTTTTCAGATGAAAATGATGCTATGAATCTTTCAGTGCAAGATGTTGATGGCGATTGTTTAGTAGTAAGCCAATTTACACTTCACGCAAATACTAAAAAGGGAAATCGGCCTTCTTTCATAAATGCCGCAAAGCCCGAAATCGCCATTCCACTTTATAAAAAATTTCTCCTTCAGCTTGAAAATGAAACAAATAAGAAGGTTAAAACTGGAAGCTTCGGAGCGATGATGGACGTTGCACTTATTAATAACGGCCCCGTCACAATTTGGATCGATTCAAAAAGAAGAGAATAAGTTCCTTTAACATTTTTTTAACCTTTCGGAAATTTCTATATTGCCAAACATTAATAAGATTTCATGAAATGCCCATTTAAAATTTTCAAATTAATTAAAAGGTATGGTTTGGGCATTCCATCTTCCTAATTTCACAAATATTTTATTCGGATGAAAATCATTTTTTGCTTGGCAGTACTTCTTTGTTCAGTTCATATTTATGCCCAAAAGGACTATTCCATAGCCTCCATTAAAAAAGAGCTTATAGAATATTCCAACAGTGTTTTGATTGATGAATTGGTTGAAATTGATGTTACCGACGTAGGCAAAATGAAGGAAAAAGCGCACCGGGTTATCGCGGTTTTTAACAAACTTGGTGATGAAGATACCAACCTTTATGAATATTATAATGAAAACTCGCGGGTTAAGGATGTTGAAGTGCGAATCTACAATGCCTTGGGAAAGGAAATTGAGCACTTTAAAAAGAAAGATTTTATGGACGTGAGCCGCACGGGCAATAATATGTACATGGATTCGCGAGCGTTGTATTTAAAATATACTCCAACAACCTATCCTTATATTGTAGTTTTTGACAGCGAAACCGAAACGGGTGATTCTGCATTCATAGGCCCTTGGTATCCTTTAAGCGGATATGCTGAAAGTACCCAAAAAAGTGTTTTAAAGATTAAGTATGATCCATTAAACAAACCAAAATACAAGTCCAAAAATCTGGAAGGTTGGGATATAACAATTTCTGAAACTCCTGAGGAAATCACTTTTTCGGCATCAAATCTTACTACAATTCGATATGAGGAACACAGTCCTTCGCCTAGCGATATTTTTCCAAACGTAACCATCGCACTTGACAATTTTAGGTTGAAAGGTACTTCTGGCTCAGGCAAGGATTGGCAGCAATTTGGAAGTTGGATGGACAAAAGTTTGCTTTCAGATGTTCGTGATTTGCCGGAAGGCACATTGGCACGAATAAAAAGCCTTGTTGCAAATGAAACGACCAATGAAGGGAAGGCTCGAAAAATTTATCAATTCCTTCAAGACAAAGTGCGTTACGTAAGCATCCAGATTGGCATTGGCGGTTGGAAACCTATGTTGGCTTCAGAGGTTGATAAACTGAGTTATGGCGATTGCAAGGCATTGACAAATTACACAAAAGCTATGCTTGAAGCTGTTGGCGTTCCTTCCTATTATACCATATTGTATGGCGATACCAGTGAACGAAATATTGTTTCAGATTTTTCGTCGCTACAGGGAAACCATATGATTTTGGCCATTCCCGATGGGGAAGAAATGACATGGCTGGAATGTACAAGTCAAGATGCACCGTATGGGTTTATTGGCGATTTTACTGACGATAGGGATGTATTGATAATTACTCCCGAAGGAGGGAAAATTGCACATACAAAAATTTACAAAACCGAAGAAAATTCCCAAGAAAATATTTCAAAAGTAAAAGTTGATAAAGAAGGAAACGTAACTGCCAGTTTTCAAGGTATTTCCAGAGGGCTTCAGTATGATGACAAGTATTTGCTTCCGAAAGAAAAAAAGGAAGATTTGGACGAAAAATACAAAAACAGATGGAGCTACATCAATGGCTTTTCCATAACCGATGTGAAATTGAATAACGATAGGGAGGAAGTAGTTTTCACTGAAAATTTATCGCTAAACATTCCCAATTATGCAAATGCCGTGGGCAGCGATTATCTTTTCTGCGCCAATATTTTCAACCAAAACCAATACATTCCGCCGCGCATTGAAAATCGAAAACAAAATCTTTTTATAGGAACCGGATATGTTGATGTTGATACGGTAGAAGTAGAAATACCTGAAAATTTTGAGATAGATGGGCTTCCGGAAGAAACCATTTTGGAAACCAAATTCGGAAAATATGAAATGGGTTTCAGCAAAACTTCTGAGAACAAATTAATCTACAGTCGAAAAATACTCATTAACAAAGGCGAGTATCCTCCTTCTGAATATGAAAATTACCGAGATTTTTTGCGATCCATCGCCCGGCTGGACAAAACAAAAATACTTTTAAAACAAAATATACAATAAACACCTACACCAAATGAAACCAACCATACTAACAATTATTGCGATTTTTTGCTTTTTGAATGTATCAATGGGCCAAAATTATAAATTTGGAAAAGTATCCAAAGAAGAATTGCTCCAAAAGCAACACCCCACAGATCCAACGGCAGATGCTGCTGTGCTTTACAGAGAAACCAAAACCGAGTTTCAATATACACAGGATGCTGGATGGTATATGGTTACAGACTACCTTGAGCGTATAAAAATTTATACCAAAGAAGGTTTTGAGCGCGCCAATGCCACTATAGATCTTTACAAAGGCGAAGGTGAAGACAAACTTTTGGGTCTAAAGGGCTATACATATTATTTAGGAGCCGATGAAAAAGTGGAAGAAGTAAAACTGAAAAACGACGGTATTTTTGAGGAGGAAACCACCAAATATCTTTCCCAAACAAAGATTACGATGCCCGGCGTGCGGGAGGGTTGTATTATTGAATACAAATACACTATCAACTCTCCTTTTATTTTTAATATTGATGAGTTTAAATTTCAGGAAACGATTCCTGTTGATAAGGTAAAAGTGGTTTTCTCATCACCGGAATATTTTGCTTATAAAACGCACCAAAGGGGTTGGATTCCCTACAAAGTTGATACTAAATCACAAGATAGAACAATGTCTTACCGGCAGACAACCCAGGATTTGACAGCTTTGCAGGGCCCCGGAATTCCTCAGACTTCAACTAGGGAGGTAAAATTTAAAGAGGATATTTATACTATAGAATTGGATAACGTTCCTGCCATTAAAGAAGAGGCTTATGCTGGGAATATAAATAATTACGCTACCGCCCTTCAGTTTGAAATGAGCTATATGGATTTTCCGGGAAGCCCTTTAAGAACTTACTCAACCACTTGGGAAGATGTTTCCAAAGGTATTTATAAAGTTGATTTGTTTGGAGCAGAGTTGGAGCGAAACAATTATTTTGAAGACGATTTAAAAAATCTTTTAAATGGCTTAAGCAGTCCTGAAGAAAAGACAGCACGTATTTTTTCATATGTTATAAACAAAATGAGCTGGAATGGCTTTAATGGATATTACACAAATGAAGGCGTTAAAACAGCCTATAAAAAAGGCTCCGGAAATGTTGCAGACATAAACCTAATGCTAATAGCAATGTTGCGCTACGCTAACTTGCAGGCCAACCCTGTTTTGGTGAGCACTACCTCGCATGGAATTCCTTTGTTTCCAACCCGAAATGGTTTCAACTACGTGATTGCTGGGGTTGAACTTCCACAAGGTGTTTTACTGCTTGACGCAACTAACAAAGATGCAGAAATAGGAGTTTTAAGATCCAGCATAATGAACTGGCAAGGTCGAATTATAAAGAAAGACGGTACTTCTGCCTGGGTTTCTCTGAGCCCCCAAACTCCCGCAGTAAAGAGCGCAATGGTAAATGCTGAAATCAAACCGGATATGTCCGTTTCCGGAAAAGCACAAAACAGGTTCACAGGAAATTACGCTTTTCAATACAGAACAGAATTTAAAAGCTTAAATGAAGATGCACAGCGAAAAGCAATAGAAAAAAACAGTGGCCAAGTGGAACTTTCCGCATTGCATTTTGAAAACTTGGAAACCGCGGGAAAACCGGTTTCTTTGGATTATGATTTTGAATCTATTGACGCGGTGGAAGATGTGGCGGGAAAACTATATTTTTCGCCAATGGTCTTTATGGCTACAAAGGAAAGTCCCTTTAAACCCGAAACTCGCGACTATCCAATTGATTTTGGTTACCCAATGAAGGATCGCTATATTATAAACATAACCGTACCCGAAGGATATAAAGTTGAGTCGATGCCCGAAAACGCAGTATTCAATTTAGGTGAAGATACCGGAAGCTTTCGCTATTTAATTACACAAGTGGGCAACAAACTGCAACTATCAGTAGAGTTTTCCATAAATAAATCCTTCATAGGCGCTGAAGAATATGGAAATTTGAAAAAATTCTATGAACTTTTAATTGCGAAGGAAAACGAAAAAGTTGTACTTTCAAAGGCATAATGGATATTAAAAACGCACAAAAAGCAGTTGATGCCTGGATACAGGAACACGGAGTCCGCTACTTCAATGAGCTTACCAATATGGCGCAACTCACCGAAGAAGTGGGAGAAGTTGCGCGTATTATCGCCCGACGTTACGGCGAACAGAGCGAAAAGGAAACCGACAAGAATAAAGATTTGGGCGAAGAACTTGCAGATGTTATTTTTGTGGTTCTTTGCCTCGCCAATCAAACCGGCGTTGATCTTGAGGAAGCATTCAAAAAAAAATTGGAGCTTAAAACCAAACGCGATCACGAGAGGCATCACAGTAACAAAAAGCTGAAATAAATGTTCAAAAGGGTAATAAACACAAAAGGTTTTTGGAAATCAGTCTTTTCGTTGGCAATTGCTTTTGCTGTGCTTTTCACATTTATAAAATGGGCCATTGAAGGTTTTGATATAGCATATTTTACCGAAAGAAATCCTGTGATGTTTATACTTACTATTCTGCTTGCGGGCTTTGTTTATGGCTTTTTTGTAACCTTTGGGAAATTCAGGGCCAAGTTGAAAGAAAAAGATTCTGGGCGATGAAGGCCATTCTCAAACGTGGAGATTTTCCGTTAGAAAACATAGAGATTAATATTGGAGGTTCCAAAAGCGAATCCAACCGAATGCTGATTTTACAAGCGCAATTTCCAAATATTTCCATTGAAAATCTTTCCGAAAGTGATGATACCTCCGTGCTTCAAAAAGGGCTGAAATTAACAAATGAAATAGTAGACGTTCACCACGCTGGAACCGCTATGCGTTTTCTGACTGCTTATTTTGCTGCAAAAGAAGGAGCCGAAATAATACTCACCGGAAGTAAGCGTATGCAGGAACGCCCCATCGGAATTTTGGTGGATGCGCTAAAAAGCTTGGGTGCAGATATTGAATACCTTTCAAATAAAGGTTTTCCGCCTTTAAAGATTAAAGGCAAATCGCTTCAAAAAAAAGAAGTGAAAATCAAAGCTAATGTTAGCAGTCAGTATGTTTCAGCGCTGATGCTTGTTGCGCCTATGTTTCCCAATGGTCTTAAAATTTCCTTGGAAGGAAAATCCACTTCGGTGCCGTATATTGAAATGACGCTTTCATTGCTGAAAAGAATTGGGGTAAAAGGCAATTTCAACAAAAATGAAATTACAATTCCTTCAGAAAAAAATGTTGAAAAAACTGTTTTAATTGTAGAGTCTGATTGGAGCTCGGCGTCCTATTTTTACAGTTTGGTTGCTCTTTCAGAAAGTTTTGAAATAACTCTCGGAAGTTTTTCAAAAGAAAGTCTTCAGGGCGATTCCGCTTTGGTGCAGATTTACGATTCCTTGGGAGTTAAAACTATTTTCAATATTTCTGAAAACACCATTTCACTTTCAAAAAAAAATACAGAACTTCCAGATTCACTTTTGCTCGACCTGTCAGACACTCCAGATTTGGCGCAGACTATTGCAGTAACTTGTTTCGGTTTGGGCATTGGTTGCAAACTTACCGGTCTTCATACTTTAAAGATCAAAGAAACCGACAGGCTTTCAGCTTTAAAAAATGAATTGGAAAAACTCGGTGCCACGATTCAAGTGGACGATAATTCATTAAATCTCGAAATAGCTTCACAAATTCACATCAATAAAACCATTGAAACCTATCAGGACCACCGTATGGCTATGGCTTTTGCGCCCCTCGCGGTAAAAACTGATCTCATAATAAAAGACGCCGAAGTAGTTTCAAAATCGTACCCTTCTTTTTGGGAAGATTTACAAAAAGCGGGTATTAAATGTGAGTTTGAAGATTCCTCGAAATAGCAATTCTTCTTACATCTTCCGTCGCCAGAGCCCACCACCAAACATTTACAAATAATAAACCGTCATTTACTTGACAACGCCTGTTTTGAGGTTGTATATTTGCACCCTTTTAAAATACTAAAGACACCACGAATTATGGGAATGAAACTTTCAAATTTCAGCTTTAACCTTCCAGAGGAATTATTGGCCGAATATCCAGCACCAAACCGCGACGAGTCCCGCCTAATGGTCCTCAATAAAAAAACCAAAACTATTGAGCACAAAACGTTCAAAGATCTTATTGATTATTTTGAAGAGGATGATGTTTTGGTAACCAATAATACCAAAGTTTTTCCTGCACGTTTGTTTGGGAATAAAGAAAAAACGGGAGCGCGGATCGAGGTTTTCCTTTTGAGAGAATTAAATTCTGAAACCCGTCTTTGGGACGTTTTGGTTGATCCAGCACGAAAAATAAGGATAGGTAACAAGCTGTATTTCGGCGATGACGAAACCCTTGTGGCAGAAGTTATAGACAACACTACATCTCGCGGAAGAACGCTTCGTTTTCTTTTTGACGGTTCTTATGAAGAATTTCGAAATAAATTGACTGAATTGGGTGAAACACCTCTTCCAAAATATATAAAAAGAGAAGTAGAGCCAGAAGATGCCGAGCGCTACCAAACCATTTTCGCAAAGAATGAAGGAGCCGTAGCTGCCCCAACCGCAGGTCTGCATTTCTCAAAACATCTTTTGAAACGCCTTGAAATTAAAGGTATAAATATTGCGGAAGTTACACTTCACGTAGGGTTGGGAACTTTCAGCTCTGTTGAGGTTGAAGATCTTTCAAAACACAAAATGGATTCTGAAGAAATGAGCATCCTCCAAGATGCCGTAGATATTATAAACACAGGTATTAAAAAGAAAAAACGTGTTTGCGCCGTGGGAACAACTGCGATGCGAGCTTTGGAAAGTTCGGTTTCTTCAAACCATTCACTTAATCCATATACAGGGTGGACAAATAAATTTATTTTCCCTCCTTATGATTTCAGTATTGCAAACGCGATGGTTACCAATTTTCACACTCCAAAATCTACCTTGTTAATGATGGTTTCCGCCTTTGCGGGCCATGATTTTATAAAGGAAGCATATGCTGAAGCGATTAAAGAAAAATACAGATTTTACACTTACGGAGACGCAATGTTGATCATCTAATAGATATAGCATAAACCCTAAAAATCCTGATACTGATCAGGATTTTTTATTTTATAAGCTTTTGGTTTCCAAATGTCAAAATAAAAATTTACCTTAGTCTTCCGTTTGAAAACTAATCGGCTGTTTGAATGAAAAAAACTATACTTTTCTTCATTTTTTGTCTTGCTTTTTTTTCTGCCTTCCCACAAGGCGGTGAGGGCGATTTGCCTGAAAGCTGGGGTCTAAACTTATCAGAATTGCCCAACGTGGTTCGACTTCCTGCTTTAAATTTTGAAATGATAATTCAGCAGGACAGCATTAACGATTTAGACAAAACAATGCCTTGGCGTTACGGAATTGAGCGATCAGTTGTCTTAAATATGCAAAACGGTGGCCTTTGGACTGTTTTGCCAACCGGAGGAAAAATATGGCAAGCAGTTATAAAATCACCCGAAGCATTGAACCTTAGTGTGAATTTTGACGATTACTATTTGCCACATGGTTCGCGCCTTCAACTCTACAATCAAGACCATACTGATATTACAAACACCTATACCAATTCTCAAAATAGAATGGATGGGCGTTTAGGTACTTGGTTTGTTGAAGGGGAAATCATTTGGATAGAATATTATCAGCCTCCGGGAACGCAAGGCTCACCAAGACTTCAGATTAATAGTGTTATTCACGGTTACAGAATGGGAAGGGTGAATACGCTATTTGATGGAAACCGTGGTTTGAATGATTCCGGAGAATGCAATTATGACGTAAATTGCCCCATCGGAAATGATTTTGATTCAAAAAAGGATTTGGTTAAAAAGACAGTCGCACTCTTGAATTTAGGCAATGGGTATTTGTGCTCTGCAGCTTTGATGAACAATACTACAAATGACAAAACTCCATATCTGTTAACCGCAAACCATTGCCTGGAAAACAGTAACCCCAGTCTTTGGTCTATTCGGTTTAACTGGGTAAGCCCGGTTCCGGTTTGCGGAACAGGCGATGAGAGCGGAGATCTGCAAACAAACTTCACCACTAGCGGGGCAGAACTAAGAGCAAAAAATAGCAAAAGTGATTTTGCATTAGTGGAACTTTTTGACGCCATTCCTGAATCTTGGGACGTCGCTTTTGCTGGCTGGGACAATTCAGACAACAATCCATTGTATGAAGTTGGAATACATCACCCGAACGGAGATATTATGAAAATATGCCGTGATGATTCCGGCGCACAAAAAATAGATGCCAATGGCACCCAAGTTTGGCTAATTGGCGGTGGTACTCACGGCACTGGAAATGGCTGGGAAATAGGAACTACTGAAAGTGGTTCTTCGGGTTCTCCCCTATTTGACCAAAATGGAAGAATTATTGGACAGTTATATGCAGGACAATCTGCCTGCAACGGTTTAGAGAACAACAACGATTATGATATTTATGGTAGGTTTGGTGTTTCTTGGGACTTCGGAACAACCCCCGAATCCCGTTTAATGGATTGGTTGGATCCTACCAATTCTGGACATACCACGTCAGAAACACTCCAAAATCTTTTGAATACGCCAGAGTTTGAACTTCTTGGTGACCTCAAGATTTATCCAAATCCTGCAAGCACTTCCATTACTGTTATGAACAACAGATATCCGCATTTGTCCTTTCAGATGATAAATGTTATTGGGCAACGTATCCACTCTGGATCATTGGCCAACTCTATGAACACTATTGCTGTTGATAATCTTGCAGAGGGTGTTTATTTTCTTTATTTATTAGATGAGGACAGTAAAGACAGCATCACTAAAAAAGTAATAATTAAAAAGTAAACCATAATTCTATTTAACTGAATGGCCTCTATTCTTATAAGGAAAGAGGCTTTTTACTTTAAAATAAAGTAGTTTTGCACAATGGTTTCAGAAAAAAAAGACATAAGGGCACTTTCAAAAGAAGAACTGCGAAGTTTTTTCGAAAGCATTGGTGATAAGGCCTTCCGAGGAACGCAGGTTTACGAATGGCTTTGGAGCAAAGGCAGCCACAGTTTCGATGAAATGACAAATTTGTCAAAGGAAACCCGTGCACATTTGAATGAAAACTTCGTTATCAATCATATAAAGGTTGATCATCTTCAAAAAAGCGCTGATGGTACTATAAAAAATGCTGTTAAGCTTCACGATGGGTTCATTGTTGAATCTGTCTTGATTCCAACAAAGAAAAGGACCACTGCCTGTGTTTCCTCCCAAGTGGGTTGCAGTCTGGACTGTACTTTCTGTGCCACCTCCAGGTTGAAAAGAATGCGAAACCTAAACCCCGATGAAATTTATGACCAAGTAGTCGCAATAGATAAAGAAAGCCGCCTTTATCACGATAAGCCGCTTTCAAACATAGTTTTTATGGGAATGGGCGAACCGCTGATGAATTATAAAAATGTACTGGAATCTATTGAAAAGATTACTTCTGATGAAGGCCTTGGAATGTCTCCAAAACGAATCACGGTTTCCACATCTGGCGTGCCAAAAATGATTAAAAAATTAGCAGATGACGAAGTGAAATTCCATCTTGCCGTTTCGTTGCATTCCGCCATTCAAGAAACACGCGAGCAGATTATGCCCTTTGCAAAAAACTTCACATTGCTAGATTTGCGCGAGTCTTTGGAATATTGGTACAGCAAAACGAAGCGAAAAATAACTTATGAATATATAGTTTGGCAAGGCATCAACGACAAATGGATAGATATTGAAGCACTCGTTATTTTCTGTAAATATGTTCCGTGCAAAGTAAATATCATTGAATACAACCCGATTGACGATGGTCATTTTCAGCAAGCTTCCTCAACCGTAATCCAGGATTATATTGAAGCGTTGGAGCACGCCCGAATTCCAGTGACAGTTCGTAGAAGCAGAGGAAAAGATATTGATGCTGCCTGCGGGCAGTTGGCAAACAAACAATAAAAAAAGAGCGGCATATAGCCGCTCTTTTAAATTCAATTTAAAAATTAATTTAATTCTTTACAATTTTTACAGTTTTGCGTGCTCCGTCAATAGAAACGGTAGCAATATAAATTCCAGACTGTAATCCAGAAAGCTCAACAGTTTCGTTGTTGCTGTTGAGTTCTTGGGAAATAACTTGTTGGCCCACCATGTTGTGCAAAACAACTTTTTGCATTTGAGTGTTTGCAGAAAGGTTTAATTGGCTATTTGCAACAAAATAGTTGAAACCTTGGAAATTGTTATCAGATACGCCTAATGTTGAATCGCCGGCTGCTATTGCCATATTAGGTGTAGATTCATAAGCATAATCCATTACTATAAAGTTTGAACTATCCATAACATTTACTCTAACCCAACCATAATGAGTATTGCCACTCACATCAAATTCAACACCTATATATCCTTCACCCGTACCACAAAACTGGCTGCCCAGATAACCAACGCCTGCGCACAGAGAGCCAAAACTCCTGAAACTGCCTGCTCCAGCACTGATGGCTGCGCCGTAGGCCAAGTTGGAAGCGTAAAAATAACCCGTGTTGGAGGCCGCTAGAACACCATTGGTTGAGTAAGGCAGAGCCTGTACTAGTTCATAATTTCCGTTATTGGATTGTAAGATAGTTACATCTGTTGTGCCATCTCCATCAAAATCAATATCAAGAGTTGCTCCGGCACCACCAACAAAATCCGGATTAATATCCGTATATACTATTTGTCCAGATGCGTCTGCAACACCAGCGATTGCTAATGACAAAGCTCCATATTGTGCCATTTTTTTTGAAAAATCTTTTGAAGTAATTTTTTTCATATTTCCTAAGTTTTAATGATTAACTTTTTGTTTTTTTACAAATAATTAATTCTAGGTTATTATTAATGGAGTAAATATAAATAACATAAATGTAAAAATCAAAAACAAAGGTTTAAAGAAATATTAAAATTTTGGGTATGAAGAAAGAGAAAAACAATGAGAAATCGATCTTGAACAGCTCACAAATAACGTTAGAGAGTTCTTTGGGATTATTAGCCTTTGGGGATATTGCCTTTACTGCATGGAGAAGATTGAAAAAGCAAGAAAGAGATAAAAAGAATGAAAAAGAATAAATTATTGTTGATTGGCTGGGATGCGGCGGATTGGAAGATAATTGGTCCTCTCGTTGCAAAAGGGTTAATGCCGTCATTGAAAAAACTTGTCAACACTGGAGTTTATGGTAATATGAGCACTATGAACCCTCCATACAGCCCTATGCTTTGGAGTTCCGTAGCCACGGGGAAAACACCCGACAAGCATGGAGTTTTGGGTTTTGTGGAAGTAGTGCCAACAAAAAAGGCCTTAAGGCCCGTAACCGCAAATTCAAGAAAAGCTCGAGCAATATGGAATATTTTGCATAATCAAGGATTGAAAAGTAATGTTGTGGGTTGGTGGCCCAGTTTCCCCGCCGAGCCAATAAATGGTGTTGTAGTTTCGGATAAATTCCAGAAAGTAAGTCCAGATCCGTCTAAGCCTAGCCCAATTGTTAAGGGTACCATCTACCCCGAAAAATTGGTTGAAGAATTGCGGGATTTAAGAATGTTCCCTTTTGAAATCACAAAGGAGCACATACTGCCTTTTATTCCCAAAGCTGCTTTAATTGATCAAAAAGAGGCAGGAAATGGACTGGTGCCCCTTTCTCGTATTTTAACCCAAAATGTTTCCCTCCATAATGCTTCTACCTATTTATTGCGTAATACCGAATGGGATTTTATGGCAATTTATTTTGATTTAATTGACCATTTCTGTCATTCATTCATGAAATACCATCCCCCAAAACTTCCCCAAATATCTAAGGAAAAATATGACATTTATAAAGATGTGGTTACTGGCGCATATCGCTTTCAGGATATGATGTTGGGTAGAGTTCTCGATTTAATTGATGATGATACCACGGTAATTGTTATGTCTGATCACGGGTTTGAATCAGGCACAAAACGTATCCTAAAAATGCCAAAAGTGGCTGCCGCACCGGCACTGGACCACAGACAGTTTGGAATATTCGTAGCAAGTGGCCCAAATATAAAGAAAAATGAAAAAATTTTCGGGCTTGGATTAATTGATGTTGCACCTACAATTTTGCACCATTTTGGACTTCCGATAGGAAAAGATATGGATGGAAAAGTAATATTGGATATCTTCCAAAAACCGGAACGGCCTAAATTTATAGAGAGCTGGGAAGATATAAAAGGGGACTTCGGAGAACTTGAGAAGGAAGATGGCAATTCTTTTTCTGATGACGAAACAATGGAGCAACTCATAGAACTTGGTTATATTGAAAGACCGGATGAAAAAATTGAAGTAGCAATTTTGAAAACAAAATGTGAATTGAAACACAATCTGGCAAGAGTTCATATAGGGAAAAAGGACTTTGAAAATGCAAAAGATATTCTGCTGGATTTAATGCAAGAAAAGGAACCAATTGACGTGGCCCCATACTATATTGATATGATGAATGTCTGTATTGGAATGAAAGATTTTGATCAAGCGGCAAAATATCTCAAAGAATTCAAAAACATAAAATCTGAGGTAAAGTATAATATCTATTTTATTGAGGCAGATATTTTAGTGGGAAAGGGAATGGTTCGAAAAGCACTCCAAATTTTAGAGCAAGCAAAAAACAGAAAAGAAAATGCAGAAGTATGGTACAAAATAGGAAATGCACAATTTATACTTAAAGATTTCGAAAAAGCCAGAATTTCTTTTGAAAATGCCATAGAAATGGAACAAGATAAAGCTAAATATCATAAAGCTATATCAGAGGCACTTTTTGAGCTTGGCGAGTACCAAGAAAGCGCAGAACATGCGTTGATAAGTATAGAACTTGTTAAATATTTCCCCGCCGCCCATTATATGTTGGGCAAGGCATTAGAAAAAATGGGCGACCTTGAAAATGCGAAAATCGCATTTAAAACAGCGGCAAGTTTAAAGCAAAAAACTTTTCACAGAGCTGAAAAAGCACTTGAAAATATAGAAGAAAAACTTAATGCCCCTAAAGGTTTTATTGATAAAAATACTTTTAAATACAGAGAAGAACAAATTGTGGTAGTTTCAGGCCTTCCAAGATCAGGAACCTCCTTAATGATGCAGATGCTAGATAAAGGAGGGATGGATATGCTTATTGATAATAAAAGAGAGGCAGATTTATCCAACCCAAAAGGATATTATGAATATGAACCGGTAATGACCCTTCATAAAGATAATTCGTGGATGCATAAATCTAAGGATAAAGCAGTCAAAATCGTTGCGCCGCTCTTGAGGCACCTCGATTTTCAATATAGGTATAAAATCATTTTTATGATCAGAGATTTGGACGAAGTGATCAAATCACAGCAAGTAATGATTGGTAAAAATCCCGATACCTTTCCGGTAAAGCTTTATAATTCATTTGTAGAACAATTGAAAACAATTGAAAAATGGAAAGAAAAAGAACCTGGAGTAGAACTCATCTATATTGATTATAAAGATGTTTTGGACAAGCCGAAGGAGATGATCAAAAAAATTGAAGACCTCATTGGACTTCCTTTGAATATTAATGAAATGGCAAAATGTATAGACAAATCCCTCTACCGAAACAAATTTAAGACAGAAGTAAAATAAGGCACTTTCTATAATAATTTAAAAGAGTGGTCTATGCCACTCTTTTTTTATTACAGATAATCTTGTTTATAATACCATCACCCATTTTCCCTATCTTTGAGCCTTTATGAAGATAGTTTCTCAAATTAAACTTCCCATTGAAAAGGAAATGGAGCTTTTTGAAAAAAAGTTCTCAGCTTCCATGTCTTCAAAAGTTTCACTCCTTAATAGAATTACACATTACGTAGTAAACCGAAAGGGAAAGCAAATGCGCCCTATGTTCGTTTTCCTAATTGCAAAAATGACAGGCAATGGTGAAGTGAACGAACGCACTTATCGCGGAGCTTCGGTAATTGAGCTAATCCACACTGCAACCTTGGTACACGACGATGTGGTGGACGATAGCAACCGCCGCCGTGGTTTCTTCTCCATAAATGCGCTTTGGAAAAATAAAATCGCTGTGCTTGTGGGCGATTATTTATTATCTAAAGGATTATTACTTTCTATAGATAACGATGATTTTGATCTACTTAAAATAATTTCCGTCGCCGTCCGGGAGATGAGCGAAGGTGAATTGCTTCAAATTGAAAAAGCCCGAAGCTTAGATATTACCGAAGAAATCTATTTCGAAATAATCCGTCAAAAAACCGCAACTTTAATAGCAGCCTGTTGTGCAATGGGCGCCCGCTCAGTAATGGCTCCCGACGAAGAAGTTGAAAAAATGAGAAAGTTCGGGGAACTTATCGGCACTGCGTTTCAAATAAAGGATGACCTTTTTGATTACGGCAACGAGCACATCGGCAAACCTACAGGTATAGATATTAAGGAGCAAAAAATGACGCTACCTTTAATATTTGCATTAAATAATTCTACTTCCGAAGAAAAAAAATGGCTCATCAATTCGGTTAAAAATCATAATAAAGACAAACAGCGGGTTAAAGAAGTTATCACTTTTGTGAAAGATAACGGCGGCCTGGATTATGCCGTTGCGAAAATGAAGGAATACCAAGAAGAGGCTCTTCGCTTATTGCAAACCTATCCCGCCTCGCCTTTCAAAGAATCGCTGGTGCTGATGGTGAATTACGTTATTGACCGAAAAAAGTAAAAAAGTGAATTTGTGAATCTGTGAGTTTGTGAATTTGTTTTTTCAACCTGCAACCTGCAACTTGAAACCTGAAACCTGCAACCTGAAACACTCGTCCTCCGAAGCTTTTTCAGCGAAGGAAGAAGAAATTTTTTCACTCAGGCAACCATTCTTCAAAAACCTGCGTCTATTAAAATAGAAGCACAAACAGCAAAGCTTGCGTGAAGATTATATCATTACATAAAAACTATTCAAAATTAATTGAGAAAGCATCCGACGGTGATCGACGAGCGCAACATCAATTGTTCGATATGTTTTCGCCAAAAATGCTGGGGGTTTGCAGGCAGTATTTAAAAAACAACGATTTGGCGGAAGAAGTGATGCTTTCCGGGTTTTTGAAGATGTTCACCCACTTAAACGATTTCAAAAACGAAGGCAGTTTTGAAGGTTGGATAAGAAGGATAATGGTGAATGAAAGCATTTCGCAACTTCGGAAAGACAAAAAGTTACAATTCATTTCTGAAACTGAAATAGAGAACACGACCGAACATTCCACCTACATTGAAACCGAGTTGGAAACAGCTGAAATTCAAAAAATGATAGACAGCCTGCCCGACGGTTACAAAACGGTTTTTGTGCTTTACGCCGTGGAAGGTTACAAACACGGTGAGATTGCCGAGTTATTGCAGATAAGCGAGAACACTTCAAAAACGCAACTGTTCAAAGCCCGAAAAATGCTTCAAAACATGGTCAAACAACAAAACAATTTAAGTTATGGCACCCTATAAACTGGAAGACAACATACGCGAAAAGCTGGAAGCGAGGGAAATGAAACCTTCCGCAGAGGCTTGGAAAAAACTGGAAGCACAATTGGAGGCAAAACAGCCCAAAAACAAAACCGTTGTTTGGTATTATGTTGCCGCGAGTTTTGTGGGGCTGCTTATTTTGGCTTCGGTTTTCTTTAGTAGAAACAATGCTGAAGTGAACAATCAAATAGTGGATGAAAATCTGGAACAGCGAAATATTGAAACTGAATCTGAAATTATTCGGAATAATTCTGAAACAGAAGTAATAGCTTCCGAAGAAAATACTTCAGAAATAGTTGAAACTAATGTTTCCAAAAAAGAAACTGAAAAGAAAAAATCGAATTCGGTTCAACTGAAACCACTTCCACAGAAAAAATCTGCAATTGATAAAAAGATTGAAAAGTCCGAAGCTATTGCAAAAGTTACGAATGAAGAAATGCCACAAGCTGTAAAAAAGGAAAAGCCAATTAATTCCGAAATGTCTTCCGCCCACGTGTCTCCCGAAGCTTTAGCGAAGCGTGAAGAAGACAAACTCTTCAACAATAAAGTGGACGAAGTAGTAGCCTCGGTAAAAAAGCTTCAAGAAAACAACACAGAAGTAACCGCAACCGAAGTGGAAGCATTACTGAACAGCGCCCGCCGCGAAATACAGACCCAACGGATATTAAACAGCCCAAAAGTAGATGCCACGGCATTGTTGCAGGATGTGGAATGGGAACTCGAAAAAGGCTTCCGCGATAAAGTTTTTGACGCCCTCGGGGAAGGTTTTAACAAGATAAGAACTGCGGTAACAGAGCGAAATGATTAGTAATTAGTAATGAGCAATTAATAACAAAACTTCAGCCAGTACCATAAATCAATAATTATTCATTTCACATTATTCATTACGCATTATACATTATTCATTAAAAAACAATTCATCATTAATCAAAAATCAAACAGTTATGAAATTAATTACATTCACCATCGCTCTTTCTTTATGGCTATTTGCGGCAATGTACGCTGAAGCACAGGAAATTGATCACGACACCCAGACGGCTGTAGAGCAGCTAACGGAATTAAAAGAAAAAATAATTCAGGAAGAAAAAGATGCCCTTTTAGCCGATGTGGAAAACATCAACGCCCGTTTGGAAAATCAGGCAATTACTAAAGAAGAGGCCGAAACATTAAAGCAGGAGGCTGCAGAAAAGCGCGCACTTAATATTGAAAACCGACTTGCAATCATTGACAATAAAGTAGCACTGCTAAAACGTAACGGGAGTGTTGAAGAATACGAAGACAGCGGTATGGTTATACGTATTGGTTCCAGTGGGAAAAACAATGAGAATGACAATGTTCTCTATATCGGCCCCAAAAACAAAAAACGCAAATATGACCGTCGCACTACCTCAGACTTGGTGTTTGCGTTTGGTTTGAACAATGTAATTACAGAAGGTGAATCTTTGCAGGATTCAGAATTTAAAGTTGCCGGTAGTCGCTTTGCCGAATTAGGTTGGGCGTGGAAAACCCGTGTTTTTGAAAATACAAATTGGCTACGTGTTAAGTATGGCGTGTCCTTTCAGTTCAATGGTTTAAAGCCAACGGGTAATCGTTATTATGTAGATACCGGTTCAGAAACTGTGCTTCAGGAATATCCGCTAAATCTGGATAAATCAAAATTTAGAATGGACAATTTAGTGGTGCCAATCCACTTTGAGTTTGGCCCTTCCAAAAAAGAAGAACAAGAGGGCTACTTCCGTTATAACACAGAAAACCAGATAAAAGTAGGACTCGGCGGTTATGCTGGTATCAATTTGGGCGCACGCCAAAAACTGAAATTTGAAGAAGACGGCGAAGACCAAAAATTAAAACTGAAAGCAGATTACAACACAAACAAGTTCATCTACGGCCTCAGTGCTTACATAGGTTGGCAAGGCGTGGCTGTTTACGCCAAATACGATTTAAATACAATCTTTAAAAATAATCCTGTGGATCAGCGCAACGTTTCTTTGGGGTTGCGTTTTGATGTAGATTAACCACAAACCCTTTCATTATTCGTTTTGTTTACCAACCTGCAAGATTTTTCCATCGTCCTTCGTCCACGTGTTGCCGAAGCTTTAGCTGAGGCACAAGTTTTTTTAGCGAAGGACGAAAATCTTGTAGGTTTTTTATCTCAGATTTTAAACAAAAACCCAATATTAAATTAACGTTAATTCAGTGTAAAGGAATAATTTTCAAGCCCTTTTTTGATTACATTTAATTCGACAAAAACTGAGCGCTCTTACAGAAAAAACAATCATCGCTATGAAAAGAGATCTCCGCAAACAAAACCTAAAACTGAAGATTCAGTTAAACAAAGGCTTAAACATTCCATCGATAATTTCAGACAGTTGCTACGTTAAGGATATAGATGATACACACTACCTTATTTCACTGGACTTATCTAGAAGCAAAATCCTCAACGCCCAAGACTACGAAACCCTCAATAACAGTTTCGACTCGCTAGAGCAAATTGAAATAGCAGATGACAATGCCATAAAAAACTTCAAAAAACACTACATCCATAGATACGGTAGCAACCAGGGTGTTTCTTTAAAAAATGTGCCCGTAAACCTAATTATGGACTACACCCGCTCCATCACCTGCAACATAGAAATAGAAAAAGTATTAAAGCTTTCAAAAGTTAGTTAGTTCAATAACAAATTATTTTTTGAAAAAAGCTCTGTAGATGAAAGTTTGCAGGGCTTAATTTTTTTATGGCAAATAGTTATTAGAGACATAAAGCAGCAAGAAATATAGAACGGCCAGCTTTCCATCTATACTTGCAACTTTAAACTTGAAACTATAAAGAAATCCCTATTTTTACACAACAAAAATCTATCAATCCGACAATCTAAAAGTCCAACAACCTAAAATTCCAACAATCTGATCTCCAAAACCACCATAGACAACGTTTTTGAAACTGCTCGAGTAGAGGAGGTAATCGGCGATTTTGTGCAGTTGAAGAAATCGGGCAGCAACTACAAAGGCCTCAGTCCGTTTACTGACGAACGTTCGCCAAGTTTTATGGTAAGTCCCGTAAAACAGATTTGGAAGGATTTCAGTAGCGGAAAAGGGGGGAATGTGGTGGCATTTTTGATGGAGCATGAACACTTCACTTATCCCGAAGCCATAAAATTCTTGGCGAAAAAGTACGGGATTGAAGTAGAGGAAACCGAGCAAACCGCCGAAGATAAAGAACAGGCCAACGAGAGGGAAAGTCTTTATTTGGTAAGCGAATTCGCCAAAGATTATTTCCACAGTACATTACTAAAAACCGAGGAGGGCAAAGCCATCGGTCTTTCCTATTTTAAGGAACGTGGCTTTACTGATGAAACTATCAAAAAGTTTGAGCTCGGTTATTCGCCTGATTCTTGGGATGCCTTTACCAGCCACGCCATAAAAAAAGGCTACAAGCTAGAGTTTCTCGAAAAAACAGGTTTGTCCATAGTAAAAGAAGAAAAACAGTTCGACCGTTTTAAGGGAAGGGTAATGTTCCCAATCCTTAGTATGAGTGGTCGCACGCTTGGTTTTGGCGGGCGGATCTTAACTTCGGATAAAAAAGCGGCGAAATATTTAAACTCTCCCGAAAGCGATATTTACCATAAAAGCAAAGTGCTCTACGGTATTTTTCACGCCAAACAAAGTATTGCCAAAGAAGACAATTGCTATTTGGTTGAGGGTTATACCGATGTTATCCAGTTTTATCAAACAGGAATCCACAATGTAGTTTCCTCTTCAGGAACTGCTTTGACTTCGGAACAGATTCGGTTGATAAATAGACTTACCAAAAACATAACCGTTCTTTTTGACGGTGATGCGGCGGGTCTTCGCGCATCGCTTCGGGGTATCGACTTAATTTTGGAGCAGGGGATGAACGTGAAAATCTGCACTTTTCCAGAAGGGGAGGATCCGGACAGTTTTTCGCGTAAAAATTCGTTGGAAGAACTCACGCTCTATTTGGAAGAAAACGCCAAGGATTTTATCACTTTTAAAGCCTCGCTGCTCGCTTCCGATGCAAAAAATGATCCTATAAAAAAGGCTGAAACCATACACGATATGGTACATAGTATTGCTAAAATTCCAGATGTAATCAAGCGCGAAGTATATATAAAGGAATGTTCGCGCATTATGGATATTTCAGAGCAAGTTCTTTTCAATACACTTGCGCAGATTTTTCAAAAGGAGAGAAAAGATGCTTCAAAAAAAGCTGAAATTCCCCATGAAGCGTTTGAAGTTATTTCTTCAGAAAAAAAGATTGAAAAAGTAGATGTACAGTTTCAGTTAGAACAAAAAATCATTGAGTTGTTGTTGCTCTATGGGAATGTTGAAGAAGATTTTGAGGAATTAATTATTGAGGCAAACGAAAAGGGTGAAATTTCATTAAAGCCAGAGATTCACAAATCGAGAGTTTACGAGAAAATATTTTTGGATTTGCAGGAAGACGAAATAGAGTTTACAAATCAAGAATTTAAAGATTTGTATTATGAAGTGGTAAACCGTTTTACCCAAAACCCGGAAGCCAAAGCAGAAAGTTTTATTAATGAACTGCAGCCAGAAATGGCATCTGCAATTACCCACGTTTTGATGGAAGAGGAAAGGTACATACTCCACAACTGGGAACGTAAGGAAATTTATGTAAAAGAAAAAGAACAGACCATTGCCCAAATGGTTAGTGAAACTATTCTAAACCTTCGCAGGCATTTGGTTTCCCAAAAAATAAATGAACTTTCCGAAACGATGAAGCAGGAAAACAATCCTGAAAAGGAAACGGGTCTGCAAGAAATTGTGGATTACATAAGTCTAAAAAAAGTGCTTTCCGAAAAATTGAACAGAGTGTTGTAGTCAATTAAACTGAAACATCCGTGCTTGGTTAATCAAATCAGCCAAACTCGTAACATTTAGTTTTTTCAAAAGCCGTGTTTTGTATGTGCTGACGGTTTTTTCATTTATTTCAAGAAGCGTAGCAATGTCTTTGTTGCGTTTTCCGTTGGAGAGTAGGTTTAGCACTTCTATTTCCCTTGCAGAAAGTTTTTTATAGCGCCCCACAATAGTATTATCGTTTACTGCCTTGTTGTTTAATGCGGCTGCAATTTCCTCGTTTAAAAATACTCCACCCATCGCTATGCGTTTAATAGCTTGAAGAAACACCTCTTTGGAAGAAGTTTTTGGAATATAGCCAGCAGCCCCAGATTTTATGGAGCGAAGTGCATAAATTTCTTCCGGGTGCGATGAAAAAATGGCAATTCGTGTTTTTGGAAACTCCTCACGTATACTTCGCAACGCGTGAAAACCATTGATTTCGGGAATGTCAAGCTCTAAAATCAAAATATCTGGACGTTCCTTTTCTAAACATCTCAGTAATTCTGAACCTCGTGCTACTTTGCCGACTATTGTATAATCGGTTGTGCTATTGAGTAAAACCGTTATCCCTTTTCTGGTTATTGGATGGTGGTCTGCAATTACAACTTTTTTCATCTTATTGTATTTATAGATTCTTCAATTTATAAAACCTTTAGACTTGGGGAGAAATTTAGTTTTATTGGCGTAATATTAACACTACATTTTGGATATATAAAATCTTAAGGAGAAGAATAATAAACCTTTCGTTTAATGGTTAAATTATTCGACAAATAACAATATTACTTCAGTTCTTTGGGGATTTCGCAAACGGGAATCGGAACCATTTTGTGCTGATTGGCTTTGTTCAGTTTATTATAAATATCAAAAACCACTTGTTGCCTTCCAGAAAAATCTGAACTGGTTTTACCAGCTTCTTTCATCTTCATGGCCCATTCCAATTCGTCGTAGCTTGCGCCAAGCTGGTCTTCATCGGTGCGGTCATCGCCCCATAATCCATCGGTTGGCGCTGCTTCAATTATTTCTTTATTTATTCCCAAATGTCGGGCAATTTGGTAAACTTCACTTTTCATCAAATCGGCTATCGGGCTTAAATCCACACCGCCGTCGCCATATTTTGTATAAAAACCCACACCAAAATCCTCCACTTTATTACCGGTACCTGCCACCAAATATTTGTGTAGGGCAGCAAAATAATAAAGCGTTGTCATGCGCAAACGGGCGCGAGTGTTTGCCAGTGACATAAAACGATCTTCTTCTTTTTCAACTTTTGGCAAAGTATCAATCAGGGAATCAAAAACTGGCGTAAGGTTTACCTCAATTTTTTTAACGCTGGAAAAATTTTCTTTTAGCCAAGTTATATGGTTATAGGCACGACTAACTTGAGAGGGGGGTTGGTGTATGGGCATTTCTACACATAAAAGGTCAAGCCCAGTTTTGGCGCATAAAGCTGAGGTTACTGCAGAATCAATACCTCCACTGATACCAATTACAAAGCCATCCATTTTTGCGTTTACTGCATAGGTTTTTAACCAATTTACAATATGATCTATAACTTTTTCGGTTTGCATTTTCTGTGTTTTTAATCTTTAATAATAATACCTTTGCACCGCAAAAGTTGTTAAAGATAAAATTAATAAAAAGGAATGGCGTTAACCCACTATAACATTTTTTCTATTATGAAATGCACTTTAGCAAATTGTAAATTAACTCAAATTGGTAATTTGGGCACGCCATCTTCCTATTTCTCAAATATTCTATACAGATGAAATATTTTGTAATGCTTCTTTTCGGGGTTCTCCTTTTTTCTTGCAACAATGAAAGTAAAGTTGAAAAGGAAATTGGAAAAATTCCTATAAATGTTGAAATAGTTCGTTTCGACAAAGAATTTGCAAACGCCACTCCGGCAGATCTTCCAAAGTTGAAAGCGGAATACCCAGCTTTTTTTCCGAAGCAATACAGCGACAGTATTTGGGTGGAAAAATTGACTGACACACTTCAAGATCAACTTGAAAATGAAGTGGCGAAAACATTTCCAAATGATGAAGCATTGAATGAAGCTCTCCTTCCACTGTTTCAGCATATAAAATATTATTTTCCAAAATTTCAGACGCCCATTGTTGTAACCGCAACTTCAGACGTAGATTATCGTAATAAAGTGATTCTTGCTGAAAATATGTTGGTTATTGGGTTGGATAATTATTTAGGCAGCAACCATCATTTTTACGAAGTAATTGATAAGTATATTTCGAAGGAGATGAAGCCCACGCAGATTGGGCCTGATGTGGCGGATACTTATGCAAGGAAGTATATAAAACCACCAAGCAAAGCTACTTTTTTAGGTCAAATTATATATTACGGCAAACAACTTTATTTGAAGGATCTTTGGCTTCCAAACATTTCCGATGCCGAAAAAATAGGTTACACCGAAGAAGAATTTCAATGGGCCGAAGAAAATGAAGAATATATGTGGCGCTATTTTGTGGAGAAGGAATTGCTTTATAGCACCGATCCCAAGCTTGGCGCGCGATTTATAAGCCCTGCGCCATTTTCAAAATTCTATCTCGAAATAGACAACGAATCCCCTGGAATGTTGGGCCGTTATTTGGGTTGGAAAATTGTACGTGCCTATATGGGAAATAACGACACAAACGTTCAGCAATTAATGGTAACGGATGCTGACGAAATATTTGAAAATTCAAAATACAAACCAAAGAAATAATGGCAATAAAACATACTTCTGAAATAAAACTAAATGTAGGTCTTGACGAAAACAAAATTCCCGAAACCATTCGTTGGACTGCGGAAGACGGTGGTGTTTCAAACGAAGAAACCAAGGCGGTGATGCTTTCTGTTTGGGACAGTAAAAAAAAGGAATCGCTTAGAATAGATCTTTGGGCCAAAGACATGCCCGTGGACGAAATGAAAATCTTTTTTCACCAAACCTTGAGCGCCATGGCAGATACGTTTCAACGCGCTACAAATGATGATAAAATGAGCGCCACAATGCGCGATTTCTGTGATTATTTTGCAGAAAAGTTAGAGCTGAAAAAGGAATAATTCTGAATTCAGAATTCAGAATTCGGAATTGAAGAGTTTAGTTCGCTAATATAATTTAAAACTTCATCCCTTCCTGAAGAATCACTCGCTGAAGTAATAAAATAAGGCGGCATTTCCTCCCAAGTTTCCAGCATTTTTTCACTATAGGCCTTAATGTTTCTTTCCAATGCTTTTGGTTTCAGTTTATCAGCTTTTGTGAAAATTATGTTGAAAGGAATCCCGCTTTCGCCCATCCATTGCATAAATTCCATATCGATGGGCTGAGGTTCGTGACGACAGTCCACCAAAACAAAGGCGAGCACCATTTGCTCCCGTTTTTCAAAATAATTGGTAATAAATTTCTGAAATACTTTCTTGCTGCTTTTTGAAACGCGGGCGTAACCGTAACCCGGCAAATCTACCAAATACCAGTTTTTGTTTATTAGAAAATGATTGATAAGCTGTGTCTTCCCAGGTCTTCCCGAGGTTTTTGCCAAGTTTTTGCGCAACATCAACATATTGATGAGCGAAGATTTTCCCACGTTGCTTCGGCCAATAAAAGCGTATTCCGGCAAACGGTCTTTTGGGCATTTGGCAACATCGCTGTTGCTCATCACAAATTCCGCAGATTTAATTTGCATTTTTTAAGTATTGAGTATTGAGTTATATGGGAAAAATGTTTTTTTTTAAAAACCTGAAACCTGAAACCTGAAACCTGAAACCTGAAACCTTTAGTACCCTCGTTTTTCCAGCCAGGAATAAAGCAATTCGTTAAATTCATCAGGATGCTCCATCATGGCTGCGTGGCCACATTTGTCAATCCAATATAGCTCAGAATCCGGTAAAAGTTCATCAAATTCTATTGCAACTTCCGGTGGGGTAACATTGTCATTTTTTCCCCAGATGATGCAGGTTGGCGTGTGCATTTTCGGCAAATCCTTTGCCATATTGTGCCTAATGGCGCTTTTGGCGATGGCAAGTGTTCGTAACAATTTGTGTCGGTCGTTTACGGTTTCGTAAACATCATCCACAATTTCTTTAGTGGCAATGGCTGGGTCGTAAAATACGTTTTCGGCCTTTTGTTTTATATAGTCGTAATCTCCTCGCTTGGGGTAGCTTTCGCCCATAGCACTTTCATAAAGACCCGAACTTCCGGTAATTACCAATGCCTTTACCTTTTCAGGGTACATTTTTGTGCAGAGCAAACCGATATGCCCTCCTAAAGAGTTTCCCAAAAGAATTACTTCTTCATAGCCCAAATGTTCAATAAACTGCGATACGTATTTCGCGAAATTTTTCACGTTGGTACGCAACAAAGTCATTTTGTAAATGGGCAATTCCGGAATTAGAATTTTATAGCCTTTTGGAGGAAAGAAATCAGCAACCCCATCAAAATTACTCAACCCGCCCATAAGCCCGTGAAGGATGATTATTGGAGTGCCTTCACCTATTTCTAAATATGAAAATTTTCCTTCTTTCTTTAAGTTTTCCGACATGCTTGGTTGGTGCAATTTAGAATGACAAAAGTAAACAAAATTATTTCATATGGTCTATTTAAAACTAGGCTTTGTCGATTACTGTTTCGATTTCACTTTATCTACAAAGTGGTAAAACTTATCAACAAAGTGGTAGAATGTGGTAAATTGTGGTAAAAGTTATATATATTTGAAACAACAAATTGCAAACAAGGAATTTCCACAATGCTCAATCTAATAGGCACATACGAATGTAAAGCAGACGTAAAGGGACGAGTCATGGTGCCTGCACCGTTGAAAAAGCAGTTGGCGTCTGTAGCACCCGAAGGGTTTGTAATTAAGCGCGCCGTATTTCAGCCTTGTTTGGAAATGTATCCAATGAAAGAGTGGGACGCATTGATGTTGAAAATGGGGGAACTCAATCGCTTCAGCAGAAAAAACAACGATTTTATTAGAAGATTTACAGCAGGTGTAAAAACCGTGGAGCTTGATGCTACGGGCCGTTTATTGATCCCTAAAGACCTACTTTCTTTTGCAGGGATTAACAAAGAAATAGTGCTCTCCTCCGCAATAAATATTGTGGAAATCTGGGACAAAAATAAATACGAACAGGCCATTGATGATGCTGCAAATGATTTTGCTGATCTGGCCGAAGAAGTAATGGGAAACAAAAGCAATGATGGTGATGGAATATCATAATCCGGTTTTGCTGAACGAAACTGTCGAGGGACTAAACATAAAACCCGATGGCGTTTATGTGGATGTTACTTTCGGCGGCGGTGGACACTCCCGAGAAATATTGAATCGATTAGGGCCAAACGGAAAACTCATTGCTTTTGACCAAGATAAAGATGCTTTGGAAAACGCAATTGAAGACCCAAGGTTTTTGCTCATTAACCAAAATTTTAGGTTTTTGAAACAATTTTTAAGATTCCATGGCTATAAAACAGTCGATGGAATTTTGGGTGATTTCGGTGTTTCATCACATCAGTTTGATGTTGCCGAAAGAGGCTTTTCAACCCGCTTTGAGGCCGATTTAGATATGCGTATGAATCGTGACACAAACTTTTCGGCATATACGGTTGTCAACAAATATGAAGAATCGCAATTGCGAAACGTGCTTTCAAATTATGGTGAATTGCGAAGTGCGGCTGGAATGGCGAAAGTGATTATTGAGGCGCGGCAGCTGGAAAAAATAAAAACTAGCGAACAGCTAAAAAAAGTGCTAAGCAGATTTCTACCATCACATAAAGAAAATAAAATTCTGGCCCAAATCTATCAAGCCATCAGGATTGAAGTGAACAAAGAGTTGGAGGCACTGAAGGAATTTTTACTTCAAACAAATGAGGTTTTGAAATCAGGCGGACGGATCAGTTTGATAAGCTATCATTCTTTGGAAGACAGATTGGTGAAGCGATACATCCGCAGCGGATTGTTTGAAGGCGAGCCAGAAAAAGATGTTTTTGGAAGAGTGGAAGTGCCTTTTAAAGCAGTTGGAAAATTCATAATCCCTTCAAAAGAAGAAATTAAACAAAACAACCGAGCCCGGAGTGCAAAGCTTCGAATTGCGGAAAAAATATAGTTTTTAAAAAAAGAATAGAGATAAAAGAATAAAGAGAAAAGATGCGGGGTGTTGGATGCTGGATGACTAATCCCAAATCCCAAATCCCAAATCCCGAATCCCGAATCCCGAATTAACGAATCCCGAATCACAAAAAATGAAAGACGGTTTTTACAACATAATAAAAGGAAAATTTTTGGTGAGTGACGATGCGCTGAAAAACTGGCGCTTCATCATTTTTCTTTCTGTCTTGGCTTTGGTAATGATTGGCAGTTCGCACACCGCTGATAAAAAAGTGCATAAAATTTCAAAGCTTAATGCCGAGGTAAAAGAGCTAAAAAGTGAATATGTGGACGTTCGGATGCTTTTGATGCAAGCAAGAATGGAAAGCAAAATAATAGCTGCAATGGAAAGTCGCGGGTTGCTACCGTCGGGAACGCCACCAAAGAGAATTCGCATTGTTGAAAAGAAAGAGTAGAGAAAAAAGAAAAAAGAAAAAAGAATAAAGAATAAAGAATAAAGAAAAGAGAAACCAAATAACTGATTACTGACCACTGAATACTGCGTACTGAAAAATGGCTTTTGAAGAAAAAAACATATTGAACCGTTTATACATCGTTGCCGGATGTATGTTTCTCTTCGCGCTTGCCATAAGCATCAAGTTGATGAACATTCAGTTTGTGGATGGCGAAAAATATCGCGAACTGGCAAAGGAAAACACTACAAAGAATTTTGTAATTCCCGCAAACAGAGGCAACGTTTATGCAGATGATGGCAGTCTTTTGGCAACTTCGGTGCCGAAGTATGACATCCGTTTTGATGCCGTTACTGTTTCTTCTGAAGATTTTAATGAGAACTTGAAGCCACTTTCCGAAGGCTTGAGCAAAATGTTTGGAAAGCCGGTATCCTATTATCAAGATATGTTTCGAAAAGCCCGTGCCGATAAAAACCGATATCTGTTGGTGGTTAAAAATTTGGGTTATTCCAATTATATTAAAGTTAAAAATTTGCCACTTTTTCGAAAAGGACCCTACAAAGGAGGCATTATCGTGGAACAGCGCACCGTTCGTGAGCATCCCATTGGGCAAATTGCACAGCGTACCGTTGGCGACGAAGCTTTTGACCGACCCGGTTATTATGCCGTGGGATTGGAAGGTGCGTTTAATGATCTTTTAACAGGAAAAGAAGGCCATCGCCTAAAACAAAAAATCGCCCAAGGCCAATGGAAACCAGTTTATGATGAAAACGAAATTGAGCCACAGGATGGCTTCGATATTATTTCAACCATAAACGTAAATATCCAAGACATTGCGCATCATGCACTTTTGAAACAATTGGAATACTACGAAGCTGAACACGGAACCGTGATTGTAATGGAAGTGGCCACAGGCGAAATAAAAGCAGTTTCAAATTTAGGTCGCATTTCGGATGGAACTTATTACGAAAAATTAAATTACGCTATCGGTGAATCCCACGAACCTGGCTCTACTTTTAAAGTTATGGCTTTTATGGCTGCTTTGGAAGACAAGGTTATTGATACCAGTTCCGTAATTGATACTGGAAATGGCAGAAAATTATTTTATGGAAGGCCTATTAACGATTCGCATCGCGGAGGTTTTGGAAAAATTTCTGCCGCACGTGTTTTGGAGGTTTCTTCAAACATTGGCATGGCCACAATTATCAATGACAATTATTCTAAAAATCCAAATAAATTCATCGATCGTTTAAAAAGCTGGCACTTAAATGAAAAGACCGGAGTTGCCATAAAGGGGGAAGGAAGCCCAATGATTCCTCAACCGGGTGACAAAAAATGGAGCAAAAATGCGTTGCCTTCAATGGCGTATGGCTATAATTTACGGTTAACACCTTTACAAACACTAACGTTCTACAATGCCATTGCAAATCACGGTGTAATGGTGAAACCCCGCTTCATTAAAGAAGTGAGGGCTTGGAATGAAAAGGTTACTACTTACGATACGAAGGTTATAAATCCTAAAATCTGTTCAGATGAAACTTTGAAGCAGGTACGTGAAATCCTTAAAAACACCGTGAAGCGAGGAACAGGGAAATCTCTCTATTCCCCAGATTTTTCAATGGCCGGAAAAACAGGAACGGCACAAACCGAATACTGGATGCCGGATTGGAAGAGCAATCGCCGTTATATTTCATCCTTTGCTGGATTTTTTCCTGCTGAAAATCCTAAATATTCCTGCATTGTGATTATTCATAAGCCAAGCATCAAAAAAGGATTTTATGGGGCTGATGTTTCTGGGCCCGTATTTAAAAGAATTGCACAAAAAATATTTACAGACTCCCCAAACATCGATTCTGTGGAAGGGGTCGAAAAAGCAGATCCAGCGATTGAAAAGGATTTTGAAAAGTATTATGCCAAGTTGCAGCAACCTAACAAAACCATTCCCAATGTTACCGGAATGGCAGGAATGGACGCTGTTTCATTATTGGAAAATCTTGGGCTAAGAGTACAAGTTGTGGGCAATGGAACTGTTTCTAGCCAATCAATTAAATCTGGCGAAAACCTTAAAAAGGGTCAATTAATAACCTTGAATTTATCGTGATATTGTTAAAGGACATATTGTACAAAGTTACCATCGAAAGCGTCGTTGGCAGTACTTCCGTGGCCATAAACAATCTTGAATTTGATTCCCGAAAAGTTTCATTAAACGATGTTTTTATTGCAATTAAAGGAACCATTTCCGATGGACATCAATTCATAAAAAAAGCGGCTGACCAAGGCGCCCTGGCTATTATTTGCGAAACCTTGCCTGAAAATATAGTCAATGGAATAACATATGTGCAAGTTTCAGATTCGCACAAAGCTTTGGCTATTATGGCTGCCAATTACTACGGAAATCCTTCGGAAGAATTAAAGCTCGTAGGAATTACCGGAACAAATGGAAAAACCACAGTTTCTTCTTTATTATATCAACTTTTCAAAAAAGCTGGTTTGGAAGCGGGCTTACTCTCCACGGTAAAAATAATGGTTGGCAATACTGAATTTAAAGCCACGCATACAACCCCAGATTCATTGACCATTAATATGTATCTGCGTGAAATGGTAGACGCGGGCGTGGAATATTGTTTTATGGAAGTGAGTTCCCACGGAATCCATCAAAAACGTACCGAAGCCCTTCACTTTGTTGGTGGTGTTTTCACCAATCTTTCTCACGACCATTTGGATTATCACAAAGATTTCGCTGAATACCGTGATGTGAAAAAATCCTTTTTTGATGAATTACCAAAAACTGCTTTCGCATTGGTAAATGTGGATGACAAAAACGGGGTGGTGATGCTTCAAAACACAAAAGCGAAAAAACAAACCTACGCGCTAAAAACCTATGCTGATTTTAAAGCACAGGTTCTGGAAAGCCAATTTACGGGACAACTTTTGAAAATAAACAACCAAGAGTTGTGGGTGAAATTGATTGGTGGTTTCAATGCTTATAATTTGTTGGCAATCTATGGAACAGCCCAACTTTTAGGATTGAAGGAACTTGAGATCCTTCAAATTATGAGCACACTGGAAAGTGTGGGCGGACGGTTTCAATATTTGATTTCGGAAAAGAAAATCACTGCAATAGTTGATTATGCACATACACCCGATGCATTGAAAAATGTTTTGGAAACCATAAACAGTATCCGCACTGGTAATGAAGAAGTGATTACAGTTGTAGGCTGTGGCGGAGATCGCGATGCGCAGAAACGACCGGTGATGGGAAACATCGCTGCTTCGTTGAGCACAAAAGTGGTTTTTACCAGCGATAATCCACGAACCGAAAACCCCGAAAAAATTATAGAACAAATTGAAACAGGCGTGCCTGCCGAACATTATAAAAAGACAATTTCAATAACCAATAGAAAGGAGGCTATTAAGGCAGCCTGCCAAATGGCAAAGGAAAACGACATCATTTTAATTGCTGGAAAAGGTCACGAAACCTATCAGGAAATTAATGGTGAACGCTCCGATTTTGATGATTTTAAAATAGTGAACCAACTTTTAATAACGCTAAACAAATAGCAAATGCTATATTACCTATTCGACTATTTGGAGAAAACGTACGACATGCCTGGAGCAGGTTTGTTTGAATTTATTACGTTTCGCGCGGCATTGGCAGTTATTCTTTCACTTTTTATAGCTTCGGTTTACGGTAAAAAAATCATCAATTACTTAAGAAAAAAACAAGTTGGTGAATCTATCCGCGACCTTGGTTTGGATGGTCAAAACGAAAAAGCTGGAACTCCAACAATGGGTGGTATCATAATAATTCTCGCCACGCTAATTCCCGTTCTACTTTTCGCAAAGCTTGAAAATATTTATGTAATCCTGCTTATTGTAACCACTCTTTGGATGGGAGCCATCGGCTTTATTGACGACTACATCAAAAAATTTAAAAATGACAAACAGGGTCTGCCTGGGAAATTCAAGGTAATTGGACAGATTGGGTTGGGCTTGTTCGTTGGTGCAACAATGTATTTTCACCCAGACATCATTGTTCAGCGAAGCATTACGGATCCTGGAGCAGAAACTGAAATAATAGCAAAAGGTCCCACCAATAAGTTTTATGTGAAGGACAAAGCCATGCTAACCACTATTCCTTTTGTAAAGGAAAACGAGTTTAATTATTCCGAACTGATCAGTTGGGCAGGGGAAAATTATCAAAGTTATGTGTGGCTGATTTTCATCCCGATTGTAATTTTTATTATCACCGCGGTCTCAAACGGCGCCAATCTCACCGATGGAATAGATGGGCTTGCAGCGGGAACTTCTGCAATTATTGGAATCACGCTCGCACTTTTTGCATGGGTTTCGGGCAACGTTATTTTTTCTGACTATCTCAATATTATGTATATCCCAAACACTGGTGAAATGACCATTTTCATCACCGCATTTGTGGGAGCGCTCATCGGGTTTTTATGGTACAATACCTATCCCGCACAAGTTTTTATGGGCGATACGGGCAGTTTAACTATTGGGGGAATTATAGCAGTAATCGCCATTGCGGTTCGAAAAGAATTGTTGATACCCATTCTCTGCGGAATATTTTTGATGGAAAACCTTTCAGTGGTTATGCAAGTAGGCTGGTTTAAATTCACAAAGAAACGATTTGGAGATGGTAGGCGAATTTTTAGAATGGCACCACTACATCATCACTACCAAATAAAGGGTTTCCACGAAAGTAAAATTGTAACGCGGTTTTGGATCGTGGGTATTTTTTTAGCGATTATTACGATTGTAACACTAAAGATTAGATAAGAAGGATTTAAGATATACGATTTTAGATTTACGATTTATGAAGGAAGAGATTAAAAGAAGAATGTTGCGCTTTGCAGTTGATTGTGGAAAGTTATGTATGAGATTTCCCATTTCACGAGAATATAATGCTTACTGCAATCAATTAATAAGATGTTCGAGTTCGGTGGGTGCAAATTACAGAGCGGCGAGCAGAGGAAAATCGGATAAGGATTTCATAAATAAGTTGAAAATTGTTGAAGAGGAAGCAGATGAGAGTATGTATTTCTTGGAAATATTAAAAGAAATGTCAGAAATGCATCACATGGAAATTGACCGATTGCACAAAGAGGCTGATGAATTACTATCAATAACGATTGCATCGATTAATACAGTTCGTAAAAGATTAAATTCAAAATGAGCAAACAATCTAAAATCGTCAATCGTAAATCGAAAATCGTAATTCTGGGTGGAGGCGAAAGCGGAGTTGGAACAGCCATTTTAGGAAAAAAGAAAGGGTTTGAGGTGTTTGTTTCAGACTTTGGAAAAATAAAAGAGAATTACAAACAAGTTCTTATAAATAATGGAATTGAATGGGAAGAGGGAGGCCATTCCGAAGAAAAAATCCTTTCAGCAGATTTAGTGATGAAAAGTCCGGGAATTCCCGATAAAGCGCCAATCATTAAAAAATTGCGCGAAAAAGGAGTGAAGGTAATTTCTGAAATTGAGTTTGCTGCGAAATTCACAAAGGCGACAATCGTAGGAATCACCGGAAGCAACGGAAAAACCACCACCGCAAGTCTGACTTACGAATTGCTGAAAAACGGTGGATTGAATGTGGCGTTGGGTGGAAACATCGGGAAGAGTTTCGCGGAACAGGTTTCCGAGTCCTCTTCCGAAGCTTCCGCGAAGGGAGGAGAAAAGTATGAGAATTACGTGCTCGAGCTCAGTAGTTTTCAGCTTGACGGCATTGAAACCTTTGCGCCGCACATCGCGGTTTTGACCAATTTGAGTCCGGACCATTTGGACAGATATGATTATAAATATGAAAATTATATCGCTTCAAAATTTCGGATAACGATGAACCAAACGTCGCAGGATTATTTCATTTATGATGCAGATGATGTTGAAATAATTAAATGGCTTTCGCAAAACCCTATAAAATCGCAACCGCTTCCTTTTTCAACTAAAAAAGAACTGAATCAGGGAGCATTCAAAAGAAACAACGAAATAATAATAACAATAGATAACAATCAATTTACTATGCCAATAGCAACAATAGGAATCCAAGGAGAACACAATGTTAAAAACGCAATGGCCGCTTCAACGGTAGCCACTTTATTGAGAATTAGAAAGCAAACAATTCGTGAGAGTTTGGAAGGATTTCAGGGTGTTGAACACAGACTTGAAAAAGTGTTGAAAATCAATAATGTAATGTACATCAACGATTCCAAAGCCACGAATGTGAACGCCACTTATTTTGCGTTGGACAGTATGGAAAACCCAACCGTTTGGATTTTAGGCGGGGTGGACAAAGGAAACGATTACAGCGAACTTTTGCCTTTAGTAAACGAAAAAGTAAAAGCGATAATCTGTTTGGGAGTGGATAATGAAAAAATTATTAATGCCTTCGGAAACGTTGTTGACACTATAATTGAGACAGATTCTATGGCAATGGCAGTGCAAGTTGCATACAAATTGGCTGAAAGGAATAACACCGTTCTCCTTTCCCCGGCCTGCGCGAGTTTTGATTTATTTGAAAACTACGAAGACCGCGGCAGACAGTTTAAGGATGCTGTTAGAAATTTATAAATGTGAAATACGAAATACGAAATACGAAATACGAAATCGGAAATACGAAATTTTAGAAACCAGAAACTAGAAACCAGAAACCAGAAACTTTTTCAGTGAAAAACATTTTTCAATACATACAGGGCGATAGGGCAATTTGGGGAGTAGTGGGCCTTTTGGCGCTATTCTCTTTTTTGCCGGTTTATAGCGCGAGCAGTAATCTTGCATATTTGTACGGCGATGGAAGTACACTGCCGTATCTGTTTAAGCATTTTGCACATTTGGTATTAGGTTTTGCCATTTTGTACGGCGTTCACAAAATTCCGTATCACTATTTCCGGGGCTTGTCTATTATTGCGATTCCCGTAGTTGTATTGCTATTAATTATAACGATGGCCGAAGGCACAACCATTGAAGGCTCCAACGCCAGCCGGTGGATTCGGGTGCCATTCGTTGGGGTTACATTTCAGACTTCAACCTTGGCAGGTGTGGTTTTGATGACTTATGTTGCGCGCTATTTATCGCGGATAAAGGACAAAACAGTTACTTTCAAAGAAACATTGTTGCCGCTTTGGGTTCCAGTATTTATAGTACTAGCCTTAATCCTTCCGGCCAACTTTTCCACGACAGCAATCTTTTTTGTTATGATCGTGATGCTTGTTTTTATTGGGGGCTATCCTTTAAAATATTTAGGAATTATTCTGGGTGCCGGCTTAATTTTCCTAACTCTTTTTGTGATTTCAGCAAAAGCTTTTCCAGATGTATTCCCGAACCGAGTTGATACTTGGATGAGCAGGGTTGAAAATTTCAGTGATAATAAAGACACTGAAGCAGATTATCAAATAGAAAAAGCAAAAATAGCAATTGCATCAGGTGGTGTTACGGGTGTGGGGCCGGGCAAAAGTGTTCAAAAAAACTTTTTGCCACAATCTTCTTCAGATTTTATTTATGCAATTATTGTAGAGGAATTTGGTCTCATTGGCGGTCTTTTTTTAATGGTGCTTTACCTGTTTCTGCTTTTCAGAATTGTAGTGGTAGCTCACAAATCGACTTCCATTTTTGGAAAACTGCTCGTCATTGGCGTTGGTTTGCCCATTGTTTTTCGGGCAATGATTAATATGGCAGTTGCCGTGGAATTATTCCCCGTAACAGGACAAAATTTACCATTGATAAGTAGTGGAGGAACCTCCATTTGGATGACGTGTTTGGCATTGGGAATGGTTTTAAGCGTAAGTGCCAAAAGAGAAGTAGTTGCAAAAGAAGAAAAAGAGGAAAACCCATTGGATATTTTAAGCGAAGCGATTTAGAAATACGAAGTACGAAGACGAAATACGAAGTACGAAGTACGAAATACGATATACGAAATACGAAATTGAAGTTAAGAATTAAAATAGAAGTAGAATCAATTCCCCCTTCGTAGAACTTGTTTCGAACTTGCTTCGGGAGGGCAAAGGGGATGTTCATGAATAAAACAAAAATCAAGATTTGAAACCAAAATTCATCATATCAGGCGGGGGAACCGGAGGTCATATTTACCCGGCGGTTGCCATTGCGAACGAGTTAAAAATCCGTTTCCCCGATGCTGAATTTTTGTTTGTAGGCGCAAAAGATAGAATGGAGATGGAAAAAGTACCGCAAGCAGGTTATAAAATCAAAGGTCTTTGGATTTCTGGATTGCAAAGAAGTTTATCACTTCAGAATTTGGCTTTTCCGTTGAAACTCGTTTCAAGTCTTCGGAAATCCCAAAAAATACTCCGAAAATTTAAACCCGATGTAGCAATAGGAACCGGCGGTTATGCAAGCGCTCCGTTACTGCGAATGGCCGCATTGCGCGGTATTCCTTGTTTAATTCAAGAACAAAACAGCCACGCCGGAATCACAAACAAGTGGTTGAGTGGTAAAGTCCAAAAAATATGCGTGGCTTACGAAGGAATGGAAAAATTCTTTCCTTCCGAAAAAATAAAGCTGACGGGCAATCCCGTTCGTCAGGATTTACTGGAAATTTCTTCAAAAAAAGAAGAGGCAATGGCTTTCTTCAATTTGAAAAAAGAGAAGAAAACCCTGTTAGTTTTGGGCGGAAGTTTGGGTGCACGAAGAATCAACCAATTGATTGAAAAATCATTGTCATTTTTTGAAAAGAACAATTTACAAGTCATTTGGCAATGCGGAAAGTATTATGAAGAAACCTATAAAAACAAAGGAACCGAAACTGTGCAGGTACATGCTTTTTTAAACCGAATGGATTTGGCGTACGCTGCGAGTAATTTTATTATCTCCAGAGCGGGCGCGCTATCGGTTTCAGAATTGTGTTTGGTGGGGAAACCAGTAATTTTTATCCCTTCACCCAATGTGGCGGAAGACCACCAAACCAAAAACGCGATGGCAATTTCAGAAAAAAATGCGGCGTTGTTGATTAAAGAAAGCGATTTGGATTCAAGCTTTGAAAAGCAATTTTCAGAACTGATCAATTCCGAAGAAATACAAAAGACACTTTCAGAAAATATTAAAAAACTGGCGAAACCAAATGCCACAAAAGATATAGTTGAAGAAATTGAAAAATTATTAAAAATGAGTCGATGAGTTGATAAGTCGATGGGTTGAGAAGAAAACTCAACTCCTAAACTCATAGACTCATCGACAAAAATTAAACCTTGAATTTTGAATAACCTAAGTAACATCCAAACTTTCTATTTCGTCGGTATCGGCGGCATTGGGATGAGTGCGCTTGCGCGGTATTTCAAAATGCAGGGGAAAGCTGTTTTTGGTTATGACAAAACTTCAACTGATTTAACGGAGGAATTGATTGCTGAAGGAATTCCCGTGACTTTCAACGATGAAATTTCGGAAATTCAAAAGGCGGTACTTTCAAAAGAGAATGTTTTGGTGGTTTACACGCCGGCAATTCCCAAGGGCAACAAAATTTTGAATCACTTCTTTTCCGAAGAATTTTCAATCTTAAAAAGAGCTCAACTTTTGGGCGAGGTTTCAAAAAATACGCTTTGTTTGGCAGTTGCGGGAACTCACGGAAAAACCACAACTTCAGCAATTTTAGGACATTTATTAGCGGAATGTAATATGCCCGTAACTGCATTTTTGGGTGGAATTGCGGAGAATTACAATTCAAATTTTATTTACAGAGGTAGTGAAATAACGGTGGTGGAAGCAGATGAATTTGACCGTTCATTTCTTCAGCTGCGTCCGGATATTGCTTGTGTAACCTCTATGGATGCAGACCATTTGGATATATATGGCGATGCAGCCGAAATAGAAACTGCCTTCAGAACTTTTGCACAATTGGTTGAAAAAGAAGAAAACGTTTTCATTAAAAAGAATCTTCCATTGGACGGAATGACCGTTGCCGTTGAAGAACCAGCAGATTACGAAGCGCAGAACGTAAAAATAAAAGACGGCGCATATCTTTTCGATTTAAAAACCCCCAACGGAATTTTAAAGGATTTGACCTTCAATCTTCCAGGACATCACAATCTTACAAATGCCATAATGGCTTTGGGCATGGCAATTTTAGCAGGCTCCCCAACCGATTGCCTGCCCAGAGCATTGGCAACTTTTACAGGCGTGAAACGTCGTTTTTCTTATAAAATCAAATCAGAAAGTTTGGTTTTGATTGATGATTACGCACATCATCCCACAGAAATTGACGCTCTGTTTCAGGCGGTGGACGAAATGTATCCGAACGATCACAAACAGATTGTTTTTCAGCCGCATCTTTTCAGCAGAACTCGAGATTTTGCAGAAGGTTTTGCGAAAAGTCTTTCGCAATTTGACGAGGTGGTACTGCTGGATATTTACCCAGCCCGCGAAGAACCCATTGAAGGAATTACTTCAAAATGGCTTTTAAATCAGGTGGATGCACAACATAAAAGATTGGTATTTAAATCAGCTTTGCCGGAAGTATTATTGAAATCAAAGTGCAGAATAAAACTATTGGTAGGTGCTGGAGACATTGGTGCTGAAGTAAATAAATTAACCCAAAAATTGAAGAATGAAGCGTAGTCTAGAAATCATAAAGTTTATTTTCCTGCTCGGGTTGATCACATTCCTTTTCAGCTTTACCAAAAAGCGAAACGATGCCCGGAAACTTACGAAACTAGACGTTGAATTTGTTGATAAAAATAGCCCTTTCATTACCTACAATTCAGTTAATAAATTGTTGATACAAAATCATGAGAAGGTTACGAGCATAGGTAAAGAAACTTTAGTTTTGAAGATGATGGAGCAAAGACTGCGGGAAAACCCTATGATTCGTGATGCTCAGGTCTATGTATCGGTTGACGGTACTTTGGGGGCAAAAATTGAACAGCGTAAACCTATAGGCAGAGTGTCAGCTTCGCCGGATTATTATTTAGATGCAGACGGAATGAAGATGCCGTTGTCTAATGTTTATTCCGCGAGAGTACCAATAATTACGGGAACTTCAAAAAATAATTTCAACGAAGTTACCCGATTGTTGCTTAAAATTGAAAAAGATGAATTTATGAGAAGCAGCGTGGTGGGTCTAAACCGAAAGACGGATGGCGACATTGAGTTGGAGCTTCGAAAAATGGATTTTAAAGTTCTTTTTGGAAAACCGGAAAATATTGAAAAAAAGTTTCAAAACTTTAAAGCGTTTTATAAAAAAACAAAACAGGACAGTACGCTATATGGGTACAATATGGTAAACCTGAAATTTAACAGTCAGGTAATAGCCACAAAAAAGTAAGGCCATGGAAAACGATAATATTGCTGTAGGATTAGATATTGGAACTACCAAGATAGTTGCTATGATTGGTAGGAAAAATGATTATGGCAAAATGGAGATATTGGGAATCGGAAAGGCGAAAAGCCTTGGTGTGCACCGCGGTGTGGTGAACAACATTACCCAGACCATTCAATCCATTCAACAAGCGGTGCAGGATGCTGAGACTTCTTCGGGAATGAAGATAAAGGAAGTGGTTGTGGGTATTGCAGGGCAACATATTAGAAGCCTTCAACATAGCGATTATATTACCCGTCCAAATGGGGAAGACGTTATTAGCGAAGAAGATATTGACCGTCTTTGCAACCAAGTCCACAAACTTGTGATGCTTCCGGGCGAAGAAATACTGCACGTTTTGCCACAGGATTTTAAGGTGGATGGACAGGCCGAGGTAAAAGAACCCATCGGAATGTATGGCGCACGTTTGGAAGCAAATTTCCACGTGGTGGTTGGGCAGGTATCCTCTATTAGAAATGTAGGCCGATGTATAAAAAGTGCAGGATTGGAACTTTCGGCAATCACTTTGGAACCCTTGGCTTCAGCAAAAGCAGTTTTGAGCCAAGAGGAAAAAGAAGCAGGTGTAGCGCTGATTGATATAGGAGGGGGAACGACTGATTTGGCAATTTTCAAAGATGGAATCATTCGCCATACGGCAGTAATTCCTTTCGGTGGAAATGTGATTACAGAAGACATCAAAGAAGGTTGCTCTATTATTGAAAAGCAGGCGGAATTGCTGAAAATAAAATTTGGCTCAGCTTGGCCCGGTGAAAACAAAGACAACGAAATAGTTTCTATTCCCGGTCTTCGTGGAAGGGAACCGAAGGAAATCAGCTTAAAAAATCTTTCAAAAATAATCCACGCACGCGTAATCGAGATTATCGAGCAGGTGTATATGGAAATCAAAAACTACGGACACGAGGACCAAAAAAAGAAACTTATTGCAGGAATAGTACTTACTGGCGGAGGAGCTCAGCTTCAGCATATCAAACAATTGGTGGAATATATCACTGGAATGGACACCCGTATTGGTTATCCGAACGAGCATTTAGCTGGTGATAGCGATTCAGAAACCACCAGCCCAATGTATGCAACAGCAGTTGGCCTTGTGCTGAACAGTTTGGAAAGCAAAGAAAAATCTTCGTTGATGAAACGTTTTACGCACGAAGCAACTTCACAGGAGAAAGAGGAGAAGGCTGGAGAAACAGAATCTGATCAAGAGATCGAAAAAAAGGGAGAAAAATCCAAAGACAAAGAACAAAAGACCTCAAAAAAGTTTTTTGATAAATGGGCTGAAAAATTCAAGGAGTTTTTGGATAACGCAGAATAAAAGTGTCCAGTATGCAGTAACAGTACGCAGAAAAAAAATTAAAAATTGCAATAAAATATAAAAATATGAGCAGCAAAACAGAATTTGACAACATTTCATTCGACCTGCCGAAGAACCAATCCAACGTGATTAAGGTGATTGGAGTAGGCGGTGGAGGGAGTAACGCTATTAACCATATGTTCAGCCAGGGCATAAAGGGAGTTGACTTTGTAATATGTAATACAGATTCACAAGCATTGGAAAACAGTCCTGTGCCAAACAAAATCCAATTGGGAGTTTCACTTACCGAGGGTTTGGGTGCAGGTGCAAACCCTAAAGTTGGCGAGCAATCTGCTGTGGAAAGTATGGAGGAAATCCGCAGTATGCTTACCACCAATACCAAAATGATTTTCATTACTGCCGGAATGGGCGGAGGTACAGGTACCGGTGCAGCCCCGATTATTGCAAAAATGGCCAAGGATATGGACATTCTTACTGTGGGGATTGTGACTATTCCATTCCAGTTTGAAGGAAAAACACGAAACGACCAAGCTCATATTGGGGTTGAAAAACTGCGTCAAAATGTGGATTCGCTGGTAGTAATAAATAACAATAAATTACGTGAAGTATATGGAAACCTAGGTTTTAAGGCAGGTTTCTCAAAAGCTGATGAAGTTTTGGCCACCGCTGCTCGTGGTATAGCCGAAGTAATCACGCACCACTACACGCAAAACATTGACCTTCGTGATGCCAAAACTGTTCTTGCAAACAGTGGTACTGCAATTATGGGAAGCGCCACAGCTTCAGGAGCCAATAGAGCAAAAGAGGCTATTGGCAGAGCGTTGGATTCCCCATTGCTTAACGACAATAAAATAAAAGGAGCCAAAAACGTGTTGCTGCTTATCGTTTCTGGAACAGATGAAATTACTATTGATGAAATTGGCGAAATTAGTGATCACATCCAAGAAGAAGCTGGCCACAGTGCAAACATCATTATGGGTGTGGGCGAAGAGGAAAGCCTTGAGGGCTCTATCTCTATCACCGTGATTGCAACGGGGTTTAACGTTGAACAACAAAACGAAATAGTAAATACAGAAACAAAAAAAATAATCCACACGCTTGAAGACGAGCAAAAGGCTGAGCAAACCCTTACGCCAAAAGCCACGGCCTCTTCCATTCGTTTGCCTGAAAAGCCTACAAATGCGCAACCAAGAGCGGAAGCTCCTGTAGTAAAGCATACGCTTTTTGATGAGGCAGAAGTGGAAGAAAAACTACCTTTTAAAGGGTATATCAAGACTTCTGAGTTACTTAGAAATTTACAAGTTTCCTATGAAGAAGTAGACGCTGAAAATATTGAGGAATTCAGCCAAGTGGAAATCAATAAAATAAATGTAAACGAGTTTGTGATCCTTGAAGCTCCAAAAAAGCAGGAAGAAGAAAAGAAGCAGGTTGAAGTAAATGACGCAGAAGATCAGATATTGATGTTTGATCTTCCAATAAATTCTTCTAAAAAATCTTCAGAAAACGAAAAGAATGAAGACACAGTTTTCTTTAATTTGGAAGAAATTGAAGTTCAAGACCACGTAGAAATTATTCCTATAACAGAAGTTTCCGGTGAAGGAATAAAGCGTTATAGCTTGGACGATTATCAAGAAGTTGAAAACCGTTTAAACAGTGCAAAACCTTCAAAAGTAGTTGCCGAAGAATTGGAAGATGAAGAAATTGTTTTTGAAAAAAGAACGATCTCCGAACCAAATAAAAAAGATGCAGATATTCAAGGTGATGAAGACCCGCTAAATTCACCAATCTCAAAAATTTTGAGTGATCGTACCGAAGAGCGCAAAAGGAAAATGAAGGAGTTCAATTATAAATTCAAAAACAGTCCTTCCCGCATTGATGAGATTGAAAAGCAGCCTGCATACAAGCGCATGGGCATCGATCTGAACGAAACCAAAAATGAACCGAATATTTCAAGAACTTCCGTAAGTACGGATGACGATGAGATTGAGTTGCGTAAAAACAATTCATTTCTACATGATAATGTAGACTAAGTGATACTTTTTCACTTAAAGCAGGGCCCGAATTTCAGTATTGATTTCGGGCTTTTCTTTTTAATTGTGTTTTCATTCCCAATAATCTAAATTTTACTGTTTCGGGTTTCCGCTTTATTAAGTATCTTCGCACTCTATAAAAAACACACAGAAATGAGCTTACAGGAAAAGGTAATGGAGGCGATGAAAACCGCAATGAAAGCAAAGGACACGCAATCTTTAGAGGCCTTACGTTCGGTAAAATCTGCGTTGCTTTTGGCACAGACTGAAACGGGCGCTAAAGCAGATTTGACCGAAGATGAAGAAATAAAATTACTTCAAAAACAAGTAAAACAAAGAAAGGACAGTGCGGCTATTTATAAAGAACAAAACCGCCTAGACCTAGCTGAACCGGAATTGATTCAAGCAAAAGTGATAGAACAGTTTTTGCCGCAACAGTTAAGTGAAGAAGAAGTAAGCAAGATTGTAGATGGAATAATTACCGAAACAGGAGCATCATCAATGGCAGATATGGGCAAAGTAATGGGCTTGGCCAGCGCAAAACTTGCAGGAAAGGCAGATGGCAAAACCATTTCGAGTGTTGTGAAAGCAAGACTTTCTTAGTTATTAGTTAATAAGTTATGGAGTTATTTTGTTTGAAAGAAACGGAAAATTTATTTTTGAACATTGAACATTGAACATTGAACATTGAACATTGAACATTGAACATTGAA